>JABAZK010000115.1 GCA_018608485.1 Flavobacteriaceae bacterium
CCTTAGAATCGGGCGAGTTACCCTCAAACTCTAATGTACATGACATTGCACCGCACAGAGTTTACCTGGTTTCACTACAGCCGAACTGTACTTGCTTTCTGTTGCACTAGTCCTCAATTTACATTGGACGGATGTTATCCGCTGTGCTACTCTATGGTGTCCGGACTTTCCTCTTACTGCAAGAATTTTATAAAAAAACTAAATTTAAGATAATACTATCATAAAAGTAAAGATTTTATAATTCTCTAAGCAAGCGATAAGATAGGTCTGCTTTCAGTTGTCAAAAATACAATCTTTATTTAAATGAAAACCCACTCAGTTTAATTTGAGTGGGAAAAATTGCTATGAAAAAGATTTTTAATGCCTAAGCATTAAAGTTCAAATTTAGTTATTAAAATTCAAAAACAAAAGTTTGTTAATTACATTTTTAAGAAAACATATCTTTTACTTTCTCAAAGAATGATTTATCTGATTTTTTTGGCGATGGAGTAAAATTATCATCGCTCTTCATTTTTTCAAAAAACTGTCTTTGTTCTTTGTTTAACTCTTGTGGAGTCCAAACATTTATATGTATTAAAAAATCCCCTGTTCCATATCGTTCTATACTAGGCAAACCTTTACCTTTTAGTCTAAGAATCTTACCAGATTGAGTTCCTGATTCTATTTTAATTTTAACTTTTCCTGATAATGTTTCTATTTCTTTACTTTCACCTAAAACAGCTTCAGATAAGTTTATATATAAATCAAAATGAACGTTGGTTCCCTCTCTTTTTAAAGTTTGATGTTGTATTTCTTCTATTAAAACCAATAAATCGCCAGACAATGAATTCTTTCCTGGAGCTTCATTTCCTTTCCCACCAACTTTTAATTGAACTCCTTCAGTAACACCAGCTGGAATATTAATAGATACCGTTTCTTCTTTTACTACTAAACCTTGAGCATCAGTCCCATTAGGCTTGCTAGATATAATTTCTCCAGATCCTTGACAAGTACCACAGGTAGTAGCTGTTTGCATTCTTCCAAGAATGGTGTTAGTTACTCGCATTTGTTGTCCAGATCCGTTACAGGTTGTACAAGTTTTATATCTAACTCCTTCTGCTTGAATCTTTCTGCGAACTTTCACTTTCTTTTCAACACCTTTGGCAATTTCCTCTAATGTTAATTTTACACGAATTCGCATATTGGTACCTTTCACTCTGGCTTGGCGTTGACCTCCGCCACCAAAGCCTCCAAAGCCTCCACCGCCAAAAATATCTCCAAACTGGCTAAAAATATCATCCATATTCATACCTCCACCTCCAAAGCCACCGCCTCCTTGAGCACCTTCAAAGGCAGCGTGACCATATTGATCATAACGTGCTTTTTTGTTATCGTCACTCAGGATTTCATAGGCCTCTGCTGCTTCTTTAAACTTTCCTTCTGCAGTTGCGTCATCTGGATTTTTGTCTGGATGGTATTTAATTGCCTTCTTTCTGTAGGCTTTTTTAATTTCTGCTGCACTAGCAGACTTGCTAACACCTAATGTTTGGTAATAATCTTGTTTTGCCATATTCTTTATTTGTATTCCGCTGAAGAGGGGTAATCAACTTTTATGATTGCCCAATCACTACTTTTGGATAACGTATAATTTTTTCTCCTAATTTGTAACCTTTCTCAACTGCATCAATCACTTTACCTTTTAGCTTATCAGAGGGAGCAGGAATTTGTGTGATAGCTTCATGTATTTCAGCATCAAAAGCATCTCCTTCTTTTACCTCAATTTCAGTTAATCCTTTTTGAGTTAGCGTATTTTTGAACTTATCATTTATTAGTTGCATGCCCTTTAAAAGCTCTTTATCCTTAACTTTTTTGATTTCAGATAAACCCCTGTCAAAATCATCCATGATTGGCAGTAAAGATGTCATTAGTTCTTGACTGGCAGTTTTAAATAATTCAATTCGTTCTCTTGAGGTTCTTTTTTTATAATTTTCAAACTCTGCAAACAAACGTAAATATTTATCTTTTTCTTGTTGAATTAATTCCTCTGGAGTAAGTTCTTTCTTCACTTCCTCTTGGCTTTGCTCTACTTGAGGTTCTTGTTCAACATCTTTTATTTCTTCTTCTTTTGTGTTTTCTTTATTGCTCATTTTATAAAATAATTAAAATGTTTACATTTTATATTCAAATATTTTGCCAATAAAAAAATAGTGCCAAAGTGACACTATTAATTTATTATAATTAAAAACTTAGTACGTTTAAGCTTCTATTCTTTCAATTTTTGCTCCTAAAGATCGCAAGCGATTTTCAATATCTTCATATCCTCTATCGATTTGCTCTATATTATTAATAATACTTGTGCCTTTGGCTGATAATGCCGCTATTAATAATGAAATACCAGCTCTTATATCTGGTGATGACATCTTTGTTGCTTTCAATTGTGATTGACGGTTATGGCCAATTACCGTAGCTCTATGGGGATCACATAAAATTACTTTAGCTCCCATATCTATTAATTTATCAACAAAAAACAAACGACTCTCAAACATTTTCTGATGAATTAAAACAGTTCCTTTTGCTTGTGTAGCTACTACCAAAATGATACTCAATAAATCTGGAGTAAAACCTGGCCACGGTGCATCTGAAACTGTTAATACAGATCCGTCTATATAATTTTGTATCTCATAGCTTTCTTGAGAAGGGATAAATATGTCATCTCCTCTTTTTTCTAATTGAATTCCTAATTTTTTAAAAACTGAGGGTATTTGACCTAAATTTTCCCAACTAACATTTTTGATTGTTAGCTCAGATTGTGTCATGGCAGCTACACCAATCCAACTTCCTATCTCAATCATATCTGGTAGCACACTGTGAGTACATCCTCCAAGAGAAGTTACTCCTTCTATTATTAACAAATTAGAACCTACGCCCGTAATATTAGCACCCATACTATTTAACATTTTTGACAATTGTTGAATGTAGGGTTCACAAGCTGCGTTGTATATTTTTGTGGTTCCCTTTGCCAATACAGATGCCATGATAATATTTGCAGTTCCTGTAACAGATGCCTCGTCTAATAACATTTCAGAGCCTAAAAGACCATCTGGAGCTTCTACTCCATAAAAATACTCTTCTTTATTATATCTGAAAGTTGCACCTAAACGAATAAAGCCTTCAAAATGTGTATCTAATCTTCTTCTACCTATTTTATCACCTCCTGGCCTAGGAATATAACCTTTCCCATAACGAGCTAATAAAGGACCTACAATCATTATAGAACCTCTTAGAGAACTTCCATCTCTTTTAAATTCTGGAGACTCTAAATACTCTAAATTAATATTATCTGCTTGAAAAGTATATGAGTTTTTATCGAGTTTGTTTATTTTAACTCCAAGTTCTCCAAGAATAAAAATTAGTTTATTGATATCTATAATATCAGGAATATTATGAATGGTAACTTTTTCTGGAGTTAATAAAACGGCACATAAAATTTGGAGTGCTTCATTTTTTGCTCCCTGTGGTGTAATGGTTCCATCTAACCTATGTCCGCCTTCTATTTTAAATGAAGCCATTGTTATCTTTTTCTGTTTTTGTGTTGGTAATTTTTTCCTTTATTATTTTTGTGATTAGGTCCCTGACCTTGAGTATTTCTTTTTCTAAGCAGATTTTTACTTTCAGATAATACTTCTTCAGAATTTCTTATATCTATTTTACCAATTGATAATTCGTATAAATGAGAGAAAATAACATCATCCTCTACAGTATCTTTATTCCAATTTAAAAAACACTTTTTCATATGATTAGCTATAGAATATACTAAAGCTTCTTTCATTTCTCCTTCATCCCAAGTCAAAGCCGTGTCTATCATAATCTGAATATTATTACCATAAAAGCGATATTTATTTGCAGATTTAGGATATGCTAAAGGTTGTGGTTTTTCTTGCAACTCTTCTTTTGAAGGTCTTTCGTAAGGAGATTCTGCATCTAATTTAAAATCAGACATGATGTATAACTGATCCCAAAGTTTGTGTTTAAAGTCTGGAACATCACGTAAATGAGGTTGAAGGTTACCCATTACATCAATTATTGCTAGTGCCATTGTATTTCTCTCTTCTTTAGTCTCTAAAGCTATACAGTGATCCACTAATTTTTGAATGTGCCTTCCATATTC
>JABAZK010000015.1 GCA_018608485.1 Flavobacteriaceae bacterium
CTTATTAAAAAAAGTAAAAGAGAACTATCTATTGCATTTTTATTAATCACTTTTGTACTAGGAATTGCATTTGTTTGGCAACAGTATGCTGGTTTTGAAGATTTGAGAAATGCGGGATTATTTTTTACTGGGCCTACAAGTACAGTTTCAACATCTTTTATTATTGGGATCACTTTAATGCATGCATTTCACGTATTTGCTGGTATTATCGTACTACTTGTAGTAATTTATAATCATTTTAAATATAAATACACATCTGACGATCTACTAGGCTTTGAACTAGGGGCAATCTTCTGGCATTTTGTGGATGTTTTATGGATTTATTTATTTTTCTTTTTCTATTTTATTAGATGATGAAAATTGATTAATTTTGGCAAAAAATTTAAAGAATTTTATATAGAAATTTATGGAAGCAAACATTGCTGTACCTAACGATAATAAGCCTACTTGGGGAGGTGGAGGAGTAAAACCCTTTGGAGCCAGTTATGGAAAAATGATGATGTGGTTTTTTATCGTATCTGATGCCCTAACATTTTCTGCTTTTCTAGCAGCTTACGGTCTAACACGATTTAAATTTATTGATTCTTGGCCAATCGCTGATGAAGTATTTACCCACGTACCTTTTGTACATGGTGAATTTCCAATGATTTATGTAGCGTTTATGACTTTTGTCTTGATTGCTTCTTCAGTAACCATGGTTCTTGCAGTAGATGCTGGACATCAAATGAATAAGAAAAAAGTGACCATCTACATGTTGCTAACTATCATTGGCGGTATCATTTTTGTGGGCTCACAAGCTTGGGAGTGGAATACTTTTATCAATGGAACGTATGGAGCTGTAAAAACTACAGATGGTAAAATTTTACAATTTGTAGATACCAATGGAAAACAAATTGCTTTAGCTGACTTTGTTGTTGGTGAAAGAGGAAACGCCAGAGTTCAGCATACAAAAGGAAATGGCTTATGGTTTGAAGATGAAGGAACAATTTCACAATATTCTATTGCTCAAATTATCAGCTCTTATGAAGCGAATCCTGATGTTCAAATAAGAACAGAATTGATCGATTTGGACAAAAAACAAAAAACTATTCTCAGCAGAGAAAAAGGATCTGAAGAGCTAGCTAAAACTAGATTAATCGTAGAGGGAGCCAATCTAGAAGTTAACGAATATGGGAATACAATTTTTGCTGATTTCTTTTTCTTCATTACTGGATTTCACGGTTTTCACGTTTTTTCTGGAATTATTTTTAACATCATCGTTTTCTTTAATGTAATTCTTGGAACCTATGAAAGAAGAGGACATTATGAAATGGTTGAAAAAGTAGGATTATATTGGCACTTTGTAGACTTAGTTTGGGTATTTGTATTTACATTTTTCTACTTAGTTTAATTTTTAATATTAGTAAACATGGCACACGCACAATCACATACAAAAAGAATCTGGAATGTATTCTGGATACTTTCTGCAATTACAATAGTAGAAGTTATATTAGGTATCTACAAACCAGATGTTCTTCACTTAACAAGTTTTCTTGGCACAAGCCCTTTAAACTGGATATTCATCATTTTAACGTTAGCCAAAGCTTACGGGATAACATGGTCATTCATGCATATGGAAGGTGAAAAAACATGGTTCAGAAGAGCTGTTGTTTGGACTGCAGTATTTTTAATTATTTATCTGGTTACGCTCCTATTAATTGAGGGAGATTATTTATACAGTACACTAGCGCCCTTAGTGCGTTGGTAACAACATATAATCAAGGTGGTTTTTAACCGCCTTTTTTTATCACTAATTATGAAAATAACAAAAAAACGATTTGTACTCATAGCATTGTTTGTGTTTCCTCTGCTGTTTTTTTTAATTCTTTCTACAGGAATTAACAACTTTAAGAAATTACCTACCCTAACAAATACGGTTTCTTTCCATGTCCTTGAAGATTCTATTTCTCTTACAGACCACGTTACCGTGTTATGTTTTTTAGGAAATGATGTAGCTACAAAAAAAGGAGGATTTTTTAATTTGAATCAAAAAATTTACAAAGAATTTTATGGATACAGGCCCTTTCAAATCATTGCTATATACCCAACATCTTCCGAAGATAGTGTTGATAAATTAAAATCTGATTTAAGTGCTTTTACAGACATGTCTAAATGGAACTTTATCTCTATGAATAGAGATGCCATTTTATCACTGTATAGAAATTTGAAAACTAACAAAATATTAGACTCTTCATTATACTCTAACCAAGTTTATCTTTTAGACAAAGAACTTAATTTAAGAGGAAGAGATAAAGATGGTGATGAAAAAAATGAAATAATGTATGGTTATAACATTGAATCTGTTGCTGAATTGAACAACAAGATGGAAGATGATATAAAAGTTTTGCTATATGAATATAGAGCTGCTTTTAAAAATAAAAATAAAGCGGATAGAAAAAACTAGTTATATGAGCAAGAAAAATTCATATATAGGCATCTCTTTTATCATTCTAATATTTGGTATTTATGTGGTAAGAAATCTTGATGATAGAATTTCAAATGAAACTATAATAGATACTAATAGACTTAATAAAACACAAAAAAACAATACAGAAAGTGTAAGTCAACTATTTGTCTACAACAAAGTTCCTCCGTTTGAGTTTATAAACCAATACGGTAACACTATTACTAACGAGACCTATCTAGGAAAGGTGTATGTTGTAGAGTTTTTCTTCACCACATGCCCCACAATCTGTCCTATCATGAATGAGCAAATGTTATTAATTCAAGAAGAGTTTGCTGAAAATTCAAATGTTGGAATTGCCTCAATATCTATTACCCCTAAAATTGATACGCAAGAGGTTCTGAAAAATTATGCCATCACCAACAGTATAACACATAAAAACTGGCATCTTTTAACTGGAAAATCAGAAGAAACAGTTTTTAATCTATCTAACAATGGCTTTAAGTTATATGCTGGAATAGACGAAAACATAGAACACGGTGGTTTTGAACATTCTGGATTATTTGCTTTAGTTGATAAGAAAGGAGTAATCAGGTCACGAAAAGATTCACAAGGAAATCCAATACTATATTACAGGGCTATTGAAGAAAACGGATTCCCAAATCAAATAAATGAGTTAAAAGAAGATATTAAAATACTACTAGATGAATACTAACAAATCAACAGAAAAAAAGTACAAGAGAGGAATTACAATTCTTTCAATTGTTATTCCAGTAGCTGTAGCTGCTTTATTTGGTATAAATTTAAGAGAATTAGGTTTTGATGTGGAACCTCTTAGTTTTTTACCTCCTATTTATGCAACAATAAATGGAATCACTGCTATTTTGCTTGTTTCAGCTGTAATAGCTATTAAAAAAGGCCAAAGGAATCTTCATGAAAAGTTAAATACACTTGCCATACTATGTTCTGTATTATTTCTTGTCATGTACGTTGCTTACCATATGACATCAGATTCTACTAGTTTTGGTGGTGAAGGAATCATCAAATATTTTTATTACTTTATTTTAATTACTCACATTGTTTTATCAGTAGTTGTAATTCCTTTTGTACTAATTACATTAATGAGAGCAAAATTTGGAAAATTTGCTGAGCATAAAAAAATTGCTAAAATTACCTTTCCACTTTGGTTGTATGTAGCAGTAACAGGGGTCATTGTTTACTTAATGATATCTCCATACTATGCTTAATCATTTTAAATATCTACTTGTATTTATTTTTATATTTTTAAATACGTCAACTTCATTCTCTCAGTGTGCAATGTGTAAAGCTGTTGTTGAAACAGGAGACGTTACAATGGCAGAGGGTATTAATAACGGCATTACTTATTTAATGGTGTTTCCGTACCTACTAATTGGTGTATTGTTCTATTTTATCTATCGATATAAAAAAAGCGCTAAAAATTAACATTTCAATAAGAGTCGTTACGTGTAACATATTCTAGTTTTGGTCGTCTTATGGGAAGCGATTGAAGTTGAGATCGCAGTTTACATCAAAAATGTGCCAGGAACTCAAAATATAAAATACCTCAAATGAAAATAAAATTTTTACTAATTGCATCCATTTTTATGATTTCTAGTGGTTATTCACAAGAAAAATGGTCATTAAAAAAGTGTG
>JABAZK010000160.1 GCA_018608485.1 Flavobacteriaceae bacterium
CTCTTCCAGCTGGCGGTAGTCCATCTAAATGGAAACGACCAATTGTATTATTGTCAGCAGCCATTGCTCTTTCACCTTGCAATACGTGAATTTCAACAGATGGTTGGTTGTCTACTGCGGTAGAAAATACTTGTGATTTCTTTGTTGGTATGGTAGTATTTGCATCAATTAATTTAGTAAATACATTACCCATTGTTTCAATACCTAATGATAATGGTGTAACATCTAATAATAAAACATCTTTTACCTCACCTGTTAAAACTCCACCTTGTATTGCGGCTCCTAATGAAACTACTTCATCTGGATTTACACCTTTACTTGGAGACTTTCCAAAGAATTTTTCAACTGCTTCTTGAATAGCTGGTATCCTTGTAGAACCTCCTACTAAAATAATTTCATCTATATCTGAAGTAGTTAGATCTGCATTTTTTAATGCAGTTTGACATGGTTTGATGGTTCTTTTTACAAGGTCATCAATTAATTGCTCAAACTTTGCTTTCGATAAAGTTCTTACCAGGTGTTTTGGGCCACTAGCAGTAGCTGTAACGTAAGGTAAATTTATTTCTGTTGAAGTTGTGCTTGATAGTTCTATCTTCGCTTTTTCAGCAGCTTCTTTCAAACGTTGTAATGCCATAGGATCTTTTCTTAAATCCATATTTTCGTCAGCCTTGAATTCTTCTGCTAGCCAGTTGATAATTTTTTCATCAACATCATCTCCACCTAAATGAGTGTCTCCGTCCGTAGCTAATACCTCAAAAACTCCGTCTCCTAATTCAAGTATAGAAACATCATGAGTTCCTCCACCAAAATCAAATACAACAATTTTTTTATCGTCATTAGATTTGTCTAGTCCATATGCTAAAGCTGCTGCTGTTGGTTCATTAATAATTCTACTAACTTTTAAACCAGCTATCTCACCAGCTTCTTTTGTGGCTTGTCTTTGGGCATCATTAAAATATGCAGGGACTGTTACCACAGCTTCAGAAACATCTTGACCTAAATAGTCTTCTGCAGTTTTTTTCATTTTTTGTAATACCATTGCTGATATTTCTTGTGGTGTATACAAACGACCGTCTATATCAACACGAGGTGTATCATTATCGCCCTTAACTACTTTATAGGGTACTCTGGTAACTTCTTTATTAGATTCTGAAAACTTATTTCCCATGAATCTTTTGATTGAATAAACTGTTTTTGTTGGATTAGTAACTGCTTGACGTTTTGCAGGATCTCCAACTTTTCTTTCTCCACCCTCTACAAAAGCAACAATAGAAGGAGTAGTTCTTTTTCCTTCTGAGTTAGGAATTACAACAGGTTCATTACCTTCCATTACTGAAACACATGAATTGGTTGTTCCTAAATCGATTCCAATAATTTTACTCATAATTTTATATTTATAATTAAATTCTTCAATTTATTTTTATAGTTATTGGCAATTTGTATGCCAATAGATTATTAATTAAAGTTTGTCACATTTTTAAACTATTTTCTCTTTTTTTGATGACATTTTGACAGAAATTAAATATTTGTTAGCTAAATTCATAAACTTCACAAGTTTGTTTTTGTTTATATTTGGCCACTAGTATTGATACAAAAATTAAGTATGAGTAAATTTGATGAGAAAATTATCTTCTATAAAAAAAATATGGATTCCATGGGATTGTCATATGAAGATGAATTATTTAATAAAGTAACTAAAGGTTTAGGTCCTTCAATCTTTAAGAGGGATGCTGCCTCTGTTTCAACCTCCGATCCAAAGGAACTATTTACTGTAAAAAATAATTTTTTAATCAATAAACTAAGTTTGGAAGATGGTGAGTATTTGGATGATGCTATTTCGAGAGTGTCTGACCTGATGGGTAAAACAAACAGAGTTAAGTATAGAGCGATTTTTTATTATTTACTTGTTAAAGAATTAGCTCAAGAATCAAAATTCTAGACCAAATTAAAATTTGTTTTTATCTTAAAATTCTGTTAGTTAACATGAAGTGTCTTTTAAAATTCACAAAATAATTTTTTTTATTGTTTTCATGGAAATCACTAAAATACTGATTTTCAAGGCTTTTTAATTTAAATAAGTTGTTAACAAGTACACTACACTTTTTTCTTCTTCATAAGTAGGGCTTAAGTGCCTATTATAGTAATAAAACGATTTTTTTTATCATTTGCTTATCAACTTAATTCATTAAAAAATGAAGCTTCTAAAAAGTTAAAGTATTGTTAATTAATTAATTAATTGTAATTTGAGTGGTACTAACCAATAAATATTTTAAAAATGGAGAAAATTTTAAACAGATTACTCGACTTACCTCAAGTAGTCAATTCTAAATTACCAGGAAACACATTTAACTCTTGGGTTCAAGATTCTGAGAGTAACATCCCTAGTTGGGTGGGTAAATTTTACACAGTTTCTGCTCTTGTAGTACTATTAACATCATTAGTTGTTATTCTTTCCCCCCTCTGGAATGGAGGAATGGGAGAAAAAATGGATATCGTTGCTAATATTCTATCTATGTTGATATGGGTGTATGCAGCATTTCCAATTTCGCAGGTAATTAGAGCGGCTGGAGACAGTTTAGCTGAATCTAAAAGCGGAACAATTGATTTTATTTTTAAAGATTTAGCACTTGCTAACATTAAAGTATTAGGTCATGTTGCTGCTATTGTTGCTCTTTTTGGAGCTTTTGCAATGACATTATCGTGGGCTACTTCGTTAAGTGTATCAGGGGATTTTGCTACTGGGTGGGTAGAAAACATCAGTTATGCGTATGCATTACCAATGGCAGCCACTGCAGAGTTAGCTAGTCTTTTAAATCTTCAATTTATTAGTAATATTCTTGCTAATGATTGGGCAAACTGGGATCCCACAATGGCATCAGGAAATGCATTGAGCTGGGATGGTTTAATATCAGTAGCTTGGGAATATGTTGGTGTTGTAGTAGTATTAGCTAAATTATATGTTGCTTTAGCAATTTATAAATTTTTCTATGGTATTATTTCTAGTTTTGTAAACTTCATAAAAAATCCTTACTTACCATTTAAGTCTAAATAACTACTATATTTTAGACAAATAAAAAACCCAAGTAATTAGATTACTTGGGTTTTTTTATTGTTTTTAAAAAGGGTATTAGTCTTTGCTTACAGCTAAAGTGTAAACTACAAGACCAAATCCAATTTTGTTGACAGCATCTCCAATATTGTAAATAACCTCCATAGAAGGAAGAACATTTTCAATTCCGTTGTACCATCCATCAGTACCTGCCATGTATCCTAATGGATAAATAGCCCAACCAACTAGAAGGAACCAACATAAGGTATTGTGAGCTTTTAGCACGTTACCTCCAGCTTCAACAGCTAATTTTTTCAGACTTCCTAGCCAAACTTCGTAAGCTATATAGAAGTAAGCTAGACCAGATAATAATCCCCACATGGAAGCGTTTAACATTCCGCCATCCCAGCCAGATTCACCAAAAAATCCTGTGACTAACATTATGGTTGAGAATCCAATTAATTTCCACATGTGTGATTTGGTTGCTCCAGCAACTCTAAGTATTAAGTAAAATTCAACACACATTAGAGGTACTGTTAAAATCCAATCTACATACCTGAACACTGTGGTAGAGTCACCTGCTGCATGAGCATCTCTCATGTACATGTAGTGAACTGCAGCAATAAATGTAATTAGTCCAGAGACTAAAAGAGATGTTCTCCATTTAGAATCAACACTGTTCATAGACAGGAAGAAAAATACTGATGCTGCCATCATAGCCATGGCTCCAAGCCAGAACGTAAATCCTGTACCATCAGTTGGAACAGAAATTGCCATAAAATTTAAATAATTCATAAAAAATTTGATTTGTTAGTAATTAGTTTTTGTTTAGGTTTTATTAAAAGAACCCGAACGAAAATACAAAAAAAATATTAACTTTGGAAAAAAACCAGTCTTTTGAGAGTACATTATCAAGATTTTATGATTTTTTTTACATTTCTGTTATTTTGGATAAGTATTCAATTTGGTCAAATTATAGAGGATTCTATTGCGTACATAATTGTTTTATCGATAGGAATTGTTCATGGTTCAAATGATTTTACAATTCTAAAAAAACAACAAAATAGTAAAATTGATTTCTTAAAATCCACAGGTTTCTATTTGTCGCTTATTATTTTGTGTGTAATAACTTATATTATAGTTCCGTTTTTCTCTATCCTATTTTTTGTCTTTTTAAGTTCTTATCACTTTGGTGAGCAACATTTAGAAAATAAATTTAATGGAACAGTTATTTTTAAATCTCTCCTTTATATATCTTACGGTTTATTGATCTTTTCTTTGATTTTTATTGAAAATATAAAAGACGTAGAATTAATAATGCTAAACTTAACGGGTGAAATTATTCCTGAGACTTGGATATTTAGAATGCTTATTTTCTCTTGCATTCTTTTATTAAGCCTCTATTTCTTTCAGTTTTTAAAGGGTATAAAAAATAAATTAAATGTTTTTAAAGAATTGTTTTATATACTCCTTTTGTACTTGGTTTTTAAAACTAGTTCCTTAATCTTAGGTTTTGCTATATATTTTGTATTGTGGCATAGTGTACCCTCCATAATAGAACAAACTAAATTTTTATCGGGAGTATATTCTTTTAAAACAGTTTATGAGTATTTGAAAACTGCCCTAATTTATTGGATGATTAGTATTGTTGGACTAGTTTGCGCCTACTACTTTTTGAGTGAAAGTTTATTTAATTCAGTAATTTTCATTGTTTTATTTGCTGTGACAGCACCCCATGTGTGGGTTATGAGTAGGATGAAAAAATAATAACAACTACCTAGTAAATACAAATTCAGAATCTGTAGATAAAGCTTCTGAAAATCCATATCCTTCAACATTGAACCCCTTAAGTTCCTCTAATGAGTTAACATTGTTGTCTATAATATAACGGACCATTAAACCACGCGCTCTTTTTGCATAGGTCATTACAATTTTATATTCTCCATTTTTTAATTCCTTAAAAATTGGAGTTGTCATTTGATTTTTCAATATTTTTTTTGGCACTGCTTTGAAATATTCTGAACTAGCTAAATTTATTAGTAATTCGCCATCATCCATTTCATTATTTAGAGCCTCTGCTAAAGTTGTATCCCAAAATTTATAGAGATTGTTGGCTTGGCCAATTTTAATTCGAGTCCCCATCTCTAAACGATAGGGCTGTATTAAATCTAAAGGTTTCAATAAGCCGTATAATCCCGATAAAATTCTTAGTCTGTCTTGTAGGGAGTTTATTTTGTCATCAGCAAGCGAGGATACCTCTATTCCCTTAAAAACCTCACCGGTGAAAGCGTATATTGCTTGTTTTGAATTTTTTGTAGTAAAAGGGGTTTCCCAATTTTGATTTCTATCATAATTTAAGCTTGCTAAATTGGGTGATATCTTCATTAATTCACTAAGTCTGTTTTTAGACAAACCTTTTAGTTTTTTTATAACTTGAGAAGATTCCTTTAAAAAAGAAGGTTGAGTGAACATAGTTGTTTTGGCAGAGCTCTCAAAATCCAAAGATTTAGCAGGAGAAATTATGATTTTCATTGGTCAAATATTAATAAAGTAAAAGTAAAGATACTAACAGAGATAGTCAAGTTTTATGAGAAATTTTAATTTTACTTAAAAATTAACATGTAGCAAGTAACCTTTTATTTGAAAGCATATGTAAAATATAAAATTAATCTTTTGAGTTAATTGTATATGTTTTCCATTTATCAAGACATTTACTCATGTCTTCTGGAATTTCACTATCAAATTGCATCATCTCTTTGGTAATGGGGTGTCTAAATCCAAGAGTTTTTGCATGAAGTGCTTGTCTTGGCAGTATCTTAAAACAGTTTTCCACAAATTGCTTATATTTTGTATAAGTGGTTCCTTTTAAAATATCGTTTCCTCTATAGCGTTCATCATTAAATAATGTGTGCCCAATATGCTTAAAATGAGCTCTAATTTGATGAGTTCTTCCTGTTTCTAATTTGCATTCTACCAATGTTACGTAGGTAAGACGTTCCAAAACTTTAAAATGAGTAACTGCATGTTTACCATATTCACCGTCTGGAAAAACATCCATTTGTAATCTATTTTTAAAGCTTCTTCCAATATTTCCTTCTATGGTTCCCTCATCTTCCTCAATATTTCCCCATGCTAAAGCAAGATATTTACGGTTGGTTTTTCTATCGAAAAATTGCTTGGATAAATGAGCCATGGCAAATTCAGTTTTAGCAACTACCAATAATCCACTAGTGTCTTTATCAATTCTGTGAACCAAACCAGGTCTTTGGTTACTATTAGTGGGTAGGTTTTCTACATGATAAATAAGTCCGTTGACTAAAGTTCCGCTAGAATTTCCGTGTCCAGGATGAACAACCATTCCTGCGGGTTTATTAACAACCATGATAGTTTCATCTTCATAAATTATATCAATAGGAATTTTTTCTGCAACCAATAAGTTTTCTGCTGGTGGATATGCTAAAACAATTCTAACTACATCTTTTGGTTTTACTTTATGATTTGCTTTTACAGCGATGTCATTTACTAAAATATTACCTGCTTTTGCGGCTTGTTGAAGTTTGTTTCGTGAAGCATTTTCAATAAAATTCATTAAAAATTTATCAACACGGAGAGGGAGTTGACCATCAGTAGCTATGACTTTATGATGCTCGTATAATTCATCATTTTCAAGATCTGTGTTTTGATTTTCCGTCATAATTTATTAAAGCTTTCCATCACCCAAAATTAAATCTATGGTTGCATTTTTTGATAATTTAGCTCCAGACTTTAATTTTTTTCCGTTAAATTTCAAACCACGTACTACATTTTTTCCAACATCAGGTATGTAGGAGATATCACCAATTTTAAATCCGATAGATTCTAATTGAGTTATGGCTTGACGTTTTGAAAGTCCATTCATGTCAGGAATACTTACGTCTCTATATTTTGTTGGATTTAAGGTTAAATATATTTTCCTTTTTTCTTTGACAAAATCTCCAAATTTTGGAGTTTGATCTATGACTGATTTTTTTGGATAGTTAGGATTATAACTAGCAGAATCTATAACAATAAAGTCTAAATTTAATTCTTTTAATGTTGTTTCAACTTCAGTTAATGACATTTTATTTAAGTCAGGAACTTGAATTTTTTGTTTGTGATTTGTAGTAAAACCAAGCCACCATTTTAATACGAATACCAACAAAAAGATACCTGCAACAGCAATTGCAATTTGAACGAGGAATGACTTACTTTTTAAAAATCTAAAGAAATTCATTTTTTTCTTTTTTTATTTTATGACAAATGTAATGTAAAAATAGAAGTAATCGAATTGACATTTCTTTTATCTATCAACGAAATTTTAACTAAGTTTGTGTGTAAACCAATAGTTAAATGCAAAAAAATATTGCCATTGTTATGGGAGGTTATTCCTCTGAAGCTGAAATTTCTTTAAAAAGCGGTGATGTAGTTTATAACTCTCTCGATGCTAATAAGTATACATTGTATAAAGTTTACATCTTAAAAGATAGATGGTTTGTGAAATTAGATACTCAAGAATATAAAATTAACAAAGATGATTTTTCATTTGTAAAAAAAGATATTAAAGTTAATTTTGATTGTGTTTTTAATGCTATTCACGGTAATCCGGGAGAAAATGGCGCGCTAGTAGCTTATTTTGATTTGCTAGGTATTAAGCATACTTCTGCACCTTTTTATCAGATGTCTCTAACATTTAATAAACGAGACACTTTAAGTGTTATTAAAGAGTATGGAATTCAAACAGCCAATTCTTATTATATGCATCAAAGAGACGAAATAAATACAGTCAAAATTATTGAAAAAGTTGGATTACCTTGTTTTGTAAAACCAAATAGATCTGGTTCTAGTTTTGGTATTTCTAAAGTATACAGAGAAGAAAATCTAGAGGATGCCATTTTGAATGCTTGTAAAGAGGATGAAGAAATTTTAATTGAGTCATTTTTAGATGGTAAGGAGGTTTCTGTAGGTGTTATAGAGTATCAGGGAAAGATAGAGGTTTTGCCAATAACAGAAATTGTTTCAGAAAATGATTTTTTTGATTATGAAGCCAAATACAAGGGTAAATCTAAAGAAATTACCCCTGCAAGAATATCAGATGTTGAAAAAAAGAAAGTCATTAATACTGCAAGAAAAGTCTATCGAGTTTTGAATATGAGTGGATTTTCACGTTCCGAATTTATATTAGTTGACGGAGAGCCTTATTTTTTAGAAATAAATACTGTTCCAGGAATGACAGAGGAAAGCTTATTACCCCAACAAGCTAAAGAAGCATCAATAAGTTTAACTGATTTATTTGATAATGCCATTCAAATGGCGCTAAATTAAACCACATGAAAAAAGCAGTTTTTCCAGGTTCATTTGACCCAATTACACTGGGTCATGAAGATGTTATTTCAAGAGCAATTCCATTGTTTGACGAAATTTATATTGCTATTGGAATTAATTCCAACAAAAAATATATGTTTTCCCTAGATCAAAGAAAAAAATTTATTGAAGAATGCTTCCAAGAATATAAAAATGTGAAGGTTGTTACCTATGAGGGTTTAACTGTAGATTTATGTAAAAAACACGGTATTGACTATATCATAAGAGGTTTAAGAAACCCTGCAGACTTTGAGTTTGAAAAAGCAATAGCACATACAAACAGAGATTTAGCACCAATTGAAACAGTTTTTTTATTAACTGCAGCAAAAACATCTTACATTTCATCTTCTATAGTTAGAGAGGTCTTAATCAATGGTGGAGATGTTTCAAGTCTAGTGCCAAATTGTATTTCTTCAAAGATTGTCTCATAGGTTTATGAAGAAAATAATATTTTTTTTGTTTGTAATATCTGTTGCCTCCTGTAATCAACAAATACCTAGTGATTATTTCATCACTCAATTTGAAAAGTCAGAGGGTACAGAAACACCAGAATACGTTGATATTATTGATTATTATAAAGAACTTTCTAATGCATATTCGGAAATTTCATTTTTTGAGATGGGGAAAACAGATGCTGGTTTACCATTGCATTTGATAGTTTATAATACTGATGGTAAAACACAATTAAATTCCATTAAAAATTCTAAAAAAAACAGGGTGTTAATTAATAATGGAATTCACCCTGGAGAATCTGATGGTATTGATGCTTCTATGTTGTTGCTAAGAGATATTGTTCAAAATGATTCCCTCAAAAATAAATATCAAAATACAATTATTTCAGTGATACCAATCTACAATATAGGTGGATCATTGAATAGAAATTCACATTCAAGAGCCAATCAAAATGGACCAAAAGAATATGGATTTCGAGGAAATGCAAGAAATTTTGATTTAAATAGAGATTTTGTAAAACAAGATACTAAAAATGCCGCTTCATTTGCACAAATTTTTCATGTGATTGATCCAGATGTATTTATAGACAATCATGTTAGTAATGGGGCAGATTACCAATATGCTATTTCCCATTTATTTACTCAGCACAACAAATTAGGTGGTTCTTTAGGGAAGTTTATTGAAACCCAAATGAGACCTGCACTAGAAAGTTCTATGGCAATAAAGAATATGCCTGTAACCCCGTATGTAAATGTTTGGGGAAAAACTCCAAAAGAAGGATGGTCTCAATTTTATGATTCTCCAAGGTATTCAACTGGGTATTCTACTTTATTCAATACTTTAGGGATGATGGTAGAAACACATATGTTAAAGCCATATGATGTAAGAGTAAATCAAACCTATGAATTGATGTTCTCTGTATTAGATTTTATAGGAGATCGATCTAGTGACATTAAGAGAGTTCGTAAAAATGCAATACATGAAATCTTAAAAAAGAAGACTTATCCAATCACCTTTGAAATTAATTCAAAAAAAGAACCTTCTATGATTCAATTTAGAGGCTTTGAAGGAGAAAAAATTCCTAGTAAAGTAACTAACGGCAAACGCTTGTTTTATGATAAAGCTAAACCTTATATAGAGCCTGTTGAATATGTAAATGAGTTCAGGCCAAAAAAAGAGATCATCATTCCAAAAGCATATATTTTAAAAAAAGGATGGCACCGAGTTCTAGATCGTTTACAAAATAACAACATAGAATATAGCCAGTTTAAATCAGATACTACATTTGTTGTAGAAACACTTCATGTAGCTGATTATAAAACAAGAAAGACCGCATATGAAGGTCATTATTTGCATTATAGTACAAGAATAAAAAAAGAGTTTTCATCTGTTACTTTTTCCGAAGGAGATATATACATTCCAACAAATCAGAAAGGAGTAAGGTATGTGTTTGAAACTCTTGAGCCAGAGGCCACAGATTCTTTTTTTAATTGGAATTTTTTTGATACCGTATTGCAACAAAAAGAGGGGTACTCATCATATGTTTTTGAGGATGTTGCCGAGCAAATTTTGAAAGAAAATCCTTCTCTTAATTCTATTTTTAAAGACAAGATGATCACCGATAAAGAATTTTCAAAAAACTCTAGGGCACAGCTAGACTTTATTTACAAGAGAAGTTTATATTATGAAAAAGCTCATCTATTACTACCTGTATATAAGGTATATGAGTAGATTTTACATATTTTTAAAAGTATTATTTTTCTTAACTTGTACCCATCAATAAAATAAACTATGCAAACACTTACAATAAACGGTAAAGATTATCAAATTAAAGCCCCAGAGGGTATGCCATTACTATGGGCAATAAGAGATTTAATTGGGTTAACAGGAACCAAATTTGGTTGTGGTGTAGCTCAGTGTGGAGCCTGTTCTATTATGATAGATGGAGTAGTGGTTCGCTCTTGTAGTACCATGGTTAGCCAAGGTGTTGGTAAGAAAATTACAACAATTGAAGGATCATCAGATAGTTTAACAGCGTTACGACAAGCTTGGAGAAACAACAGTGTACCACAATGTGGATATTGTCAATCTGGTCAGTTGATTTCTGCAGCTGAGTTATTAGATACCAACGAAAATCCAACTGATAAAGATATAGACAATGCCATGAGTGGAAATATTTGTAGATGTGGAACCTATGTTAGAATAAAAAAGGCAATAAAAGAAGCAGTTGAACTTAAAAAACAAGCTTAATGGAAAAGATTCAAATGAAACGTAGAGATTTTGTAAAAATAGTTGGATTAGCTTCTGGAGGATTAATTCTTGGATGCAATGTGTCACCAGAAAAAATAGTTATCAATACCCTAGAAGACGGTATTTCTTTTGTTCCAAATCTTTTTATTCAATTACAAAAAGACGGTAAAGTAACCATAGTAGTCGCAAGATCAGAAATGGGTCAAGGCATTAGAACTTCTATGGCCTCTGCAATTGCTGAAGATTTAGAGGCAGATTGGCAATATGTTAGTGTTCAGCAAGCAACAGGTGATGCTAAGTTTGGAAATCAAAATACAGATGGATCAAGAAGTATAAGAACTCTTTTGAGACCTATGCGAAAAATGGGAGCAATGGCACGCTCTATACTAGAGCAAGCAGCTGCAAATAAATGGGGTACATCTGTTGAAAATTGTAAAGCCGAAAACCATTTCATTGTAAATAGTTCTTCAGGTGAAAAAGTGTTTTTTGGAGATTTAGTAGAAGAAGCAAAAACAATTCCAATTCCATCCGATGAAAATATTATTTTAAAAGATAAAAAAGACTTTAAATACATTGGGAAAAAAGTAATTAGAGGTATTGATATGGAAGATTTTCTTCATGGAAAATCTAAATACGGATTAGATGCTAGATTACCAAACATGAAATATGCATCTATTGCGAGAAGTCCTGTTACTTTTGGATCAGTAAAAAGCTATGATAGCTCAGACACAGAAGAAATTTCTGGAGTAGAGCAAGTTGTTCAATTGGATAGATTAATCCCTCCTGCGGGTCAGTTTTTTGGAATGCTAGGTGGTGTGGCTGTTGTAGCTAACAATACATGGTCTGCTTTTCAAGGGAAAAATAATTTAAATATAGAATGGAATTCTGGAATAAATGAATCTTATGATTCTGAAAAATTTAAAGAAAAACTTATTGACAGAATTCACAATACAGCTAAAGTAGTTCCCCCTTTTAAAGGAGACGTGACTAAGGCTTTTAATAATGCAGATAAAGTAATAGAAGCAACTTATACAATGCCTCATTTAGCCCATGCGCCTATGGAAGTTCCAAATGCTTTGGCTTGGGTTCGTGATGGAAAATGTGATGTTTGGGCGCCAGTTCAAGATCCACAGACGGTTCGTGCTGAAATTGCTCATTTTTTTGGATTTGCCATTGAAGATATTACAATCAATGTTATGATGTTAGGGGGTGCTTTTGGACGTAAATCTAAATCTGATTTTGTAGTGGAAGCGGTGTCATTGTCTCAAAAAATTAAAGCACCAGTTCAAGTAGTTTGGTCACGTGAAGATGATATCCAACATAGTTTTTACCATGCTCAAAACGCACAATATGTGAAAGGCTCACTGGATAAGAATGGCAATGTGACAGGCTGGTTGCACCGTGTAGCGTTTCCATCTATAACATCAAGTTTTAAGCCAATGTCTGATTATATTGCGGGATTTGAGTTAGGAATGGGTTTTACCAATAATCCATATAATATTCCAAATATTCAAATAGAGAATGCCAAAGCTGAATCTCATTTGAGAATAGGTTGGTTGCGTTCTGTTTCCAATATTATCAGCGGATTTGGAATTAATTCTTTTGTTGACGAATTGGCCGTCGCCTCTGGAAAAGATGCTATAGATTTTAGACTTAATTTATTAGGAGAAGATAAAATTTCAACTGAAAAATCTCCTCATCCATTTAATGTAGCACGACTAAAAAATGTATTATTAGAAGCAAAAAAACTATCTGACTGGAAAAGAGAACTCCCAGAAGGTCACGGTTTAGGAGTAGCTATTCATTATAGTTTTTATAGTTATGTTGCTACTGTAGTAGAGGTTTCTGTAAAAAGTGAAAAAGTAAAAATTGAAAATATATATTCTGTTTTAGATTGTGGAATGTACGTGAACAGAGATGCTGTAATTAATCAAATGGAAGGTGCAGCAATTTTTGGAATGTCTATTACGATGTTTGGTAAAATTTCTACTAAAAATGGTACTGTAGATCAAAGTAATTTTCACGATTATCAAATGACTCGAATGATAGACGCACCTAATATTCATGTTCACTTAGTTGATAATGATGAAGATCCAACAGGAGTTGGAGAACCAGGTGTTCCGCCAGTTTCTGCTGCTATTACCAATGCAATTTTTAGTGCTACGGGAAAGCGAGTTCGTTCGTTACCTTTGTCTGATCACGGAATGGTGTAGAGTTAAAAGCTAGGCTTCAAATATTAAAATTTATATTCAGATAGTGATTTTGGGAATTTTTCTGGATTAGCTGCTAGGTGATAACGAGGATCTTCAATATCCTCCTCTATTACCTGATGAAATATAGGATTAGCTTTATACAATAATACTTTACAATCTGCACTTAGATGTTTCAAGGTGATTTTTTTTCCAACAGCCTGATATTTTTCTACTAGTACAAAAATTGCTTCTAATGCAGAGTGATCTGAAATCCTAGATTCTACAAAATCTATCTCTACAGAATCTGGATCATTTTTCACATCAAATTTATCATTAAAGGCAGTGATGCTTCCAAAGAAAAGAGGTCCCCATATTTCATAGACCTTAGTTCCATCTTTTTTAATTCTTTTTCTAGCTCTAATTCTTTTTGCATTTTCCCATGAAAATACTAATGCGCTTACGATTACCCCCGCTATTACGGCTATGGCTAAATCAAAAATAACAGTAAGTCCAGAAACTAAAATTAATACAATCAAATCTGACATGGGTATTTTGTTCATAATTCTAAAACTAGACCATGCAAATGTTCCAATAACAACCATAAACATTACTCCAACCAATGCGGCAATTGGAACTTGTTCTATATACGAAGAAGCAAATAATATAAAAATCAATAGCATAACTGCTGCTGTAATTCCAGATAATCTTCCTCTTCCCCCTCCTTTAATATTTATGATGGATTGTCCTATCATAGCACAACCTCCCATACCTCCGAACAAACCGGTAATGATGTTAGCACTTCCTTGAGCAATACATTCTCTATTTGAGTTTCCTCTAGTTTCTGTTAAGTCGTCTACAAGATTTAGGGTCATTAAAGACTCTATTAAACCTATGGAAGCTAGAATTAGAGCGTAAGGAAGAATAAATAAAAACGTGTTTAAGCTCATAGGTATTTTAGAGAAAGTATCTAATTCTAAGGTTGGAAAACTACCTTGAAGACCTTCACCACCACCATCTCTAATAAATGATCCAACAGTAGCCACATTTAGATTTGAAAAGATTACAATTCCGGCAACTAATAGAATGGCAATTAATGCTTCTGGCAATTTCTTAGTTGCCTTAATTTTAGGAAGTCCCCACATAATTAACATAGTTAGTCCTACCAGGCCAATCATCATATACAAGTTTTCACCATCTAGCCATACTTTCTCACTTCCAACAGAAGTTTTAAACATACCAAGTTGCGATAGGAAAATAACAATAGCTAATCCGTTTACAAAGCCCATCATTACAGGGTGAGGAATTAAACGAACAAATTTTCCAAGTTTAAAAACTCCCGCGAGTATCTGAATAAATCCCATTAAAATTACTGTCAAAAAAAGGTAGTATAGCCCCAAGTTTTCACTTGCAGTTCCCATTGCATTTCCCTCGCTAACCAAACTTACCATTACAACTGCTAGTGCACCTGTAGCTCCAGAAATCATTCCAGGTCTCCCTCCAAAAATAGAGGTGATTAAACCTACCATAAATGCTGCATACAAACCAACTAAAGGATCTACACCGGCCACAAAAGCAAAAGCAACTGCTTCTGGAACCAATGCTAATGCTACTGTAATTCCTGAAAGGATGTCATTTTGTACGTTTTTTACTCTTTTCCTAACAAATGCATTCATGATATGATGGGTTTTTTAAAGTCGGCAAAGATAGTAGAATAAATCAAACACACTATAAAGTGTTTAACGAATTAAACTTATAAGAGGATCGTTTTTTTAGTATTGATTTTGGTAAAAAGCCTTAAAAACTAAGTTAATATTTTTATAACTATTTTGAAGAGCTCTCACAGAGTCTTCTTTGTTTTTAAAAACAACATCAGTAATTCCTTCCTCTAATTGAGGAGTTAAAATTTCTCTACCATTTAATTTCATGTAAAACCAGTGAGTTTCTTTTAATTTAATTTTTTCATTGTAATAAAATATGTGATGCGTAGTTGTTAAAAATTCATGAACGATTACATTTGAAATACCACACTCTTCTTGTACTTCTCTTACAGCAGTTTCTTTAATCTTTTCTCCTTTCTCAACTCTTCCTTTAGGTAAATCCCACTTACAACCTCTGAAAATAAATAAAAATTCATTTTCTTCATTTAATACCAATCCACCAGCAGCTGGTATAACTTTAAAGTTACTTTTAAAATCGTCCCAAGATTCTTCGAGATTTTTACAAAAAAGCACCATCCCGCCTATTGATGCTTTTGTTAGTTTAGAAATGATTTCAGGTATGGTAATCTCTTCATAATTTAAATGAACAAAATCACTTTCTTTACAGAAAGAATCTGTCAAAATAATAGGTCTTTCATTAATAAAAACTTTATACATTTGCGAATATGATTTTACACAAAGATATAGCAAAAAAGACTGCAGAGGTTTTATTACAAGTAAAAGCCATCAAGTTAAGCCCTACTGAGCCATTCACTTGGGCTTCAGGTTGGAAATCACCAATCTATTGTGACAATAGAGTTACTCTTTCCTATCCTCCTGTCCGTGTCTTTTTAAAAGAAGAAATTTCAAAAATAGTTGAGTCTAAATATGGTAAGCCAGACGTAATTGCTGGAGTTGCTACTGGAGCCATAGCTATCGGTGTATTAGTAGCACAAGAGTTAGGCGTTCCTTTCATTTATGTTAGACCAGAACCTAAAAGTCATGGTCGTAAAAATCAAATAGAGGGGCATTTAGAAAATGGTCAGAATGTGGTAGTAATTGAAGACCTTATTAGTACTGGTAAAAGTAGCTTAAATTCAGTGAAAGCTCTTAAGGAATCTGGAGCAACTGTTAAGGGAATGGTAGCTATTTTCTCATATGGATTTGACTTGGCCTCTGAAAATTTTAAAAACAGTAATGTAGACCTCACGACCTTGAGTGACTATTTCCATTTATTAGAACAAGCAATGGATAGCAAATATATTACCGAAAAAGAATTAGATACATTAACAGAATGGAGAAAAAATCCAGAAAATTGGAAACCATAATAGTATGCATATAGAAGGAAAAAAAATAACGATTGATAGATCTGAAAAAGGTATTTACGAATTCTTTACAACGCTTAATAATTTTGAATTATTAATGCCTTCTAACACTGAAAAGTTTGAGGTAGATGGAAATTCCTTTTTATTTGCTCTTAAAGGCATGCCAGAAATTAGACTTGTTTTAGGAGATTGTTCTGAGTATTCTAAAGTTGTTCTGAGGGCAGCGAGTAGTAAATTATCTTTCACTCTAGAAGCTAACATATTTTCTTTGTCTGAACAAGTCTCAGAGGTTCAAATTGAGTTTAAAGGAGATTTTAATCCAATGATGGCAATGATGGTAAAAAAACCATTAACAACTTTTATAGAAACTCTTACAGAAAATATGTCTAAGCTTTAGCAAATGAAATTTGTTTTAGCCCAAACTCTTCAATAGAGTCATCGTCTAATTGTATTTTTATTTTTCCGTTAGAGGCAATTCCTTGGATCTTGCCCATAAAAAAAGTACCAGTTACTTTGTCTATAAATGTTGTGGGTATTTCTCTTCTATATAATACATTATGATATTCGTTATGTGTCTCAGTAAATTTTCCATTTTCAATTAATGAAATCCTAAATTGAATTCTTTCAATAATTTTGTTTAGAAGTATTTCTAGATCAAAATCTTTTTTCATGATAATTTTTAAAGAACTCGCATTAGAAATCTTTTTTGAAAATATCTCTTGATTAACATTCAAACCAATTCCCATTATCATATTTTTAATTTTTTGATTTGAAAAAGTAGTTTCTATGAGAATGCCACATATTTTTTTATTCGCTGACAATATGTCGTTTGGCCATTTAATTGATAAATTGGGAATAGCAAATTGAAATAAAACATCATAAATAGCAAGTGAAATGGCGAAGTTTAAATAAGCTTGATGTGTTATTTTTAAGTTTTTAAGAGGTGTGAATATACTGAAAGTCAGATTTTTATATGGTTCTGAATGCCAAGCGGTGTTCATTTGACCCCTGCCAGAAGTCTGATTATTGGTGACAGCTACAGTATAGTCGTCAAGCATAGAATTACTAGCCAATTCTTTCAAAAAAGAATTGGTAGACTTAGTGGCATCAAGTTTGATTAATCTCAAGTGTTAAAGAAAGTGTAAACTAATTTAATACAGCGCAATATACTCGCAAAAAAATAATAACTTTGTACTAAATATAAAAAAAATTAATGATAAAAAAATCAGTTAACACAGATGATCTTATATCTGTAATCATTAAAGGCATAGATGATGTCAAAGGAGATGACATTCAGCTTTTAGATCTTAGAGGTATAGAAAATACTGTTTGTGATTATTTTATTATTTGCTCTGGAAATTCAAATACACAGGTTAATGCAATAACTGGATCTGTTCAGAAATTAGTGAGTAAAGAACTTAAGGACAAACCATGGCATGTTGAGGGTCAAAACAACTCTGAATGGATTTTAATGGATTATGTAAATGTGGTAGTTCATGTTTTTCAGAATCACGTTAGAGAGTTTTATGACATTGAGAGTCTTTGGGGAGATGCAAAAATAACTGAAATCAATCCTGCTTAATTAAAGATAGATGAACGAAAAGAATAAAAATACAACACCTAATGTACCAAAATTCAAGTTTAATATGTATTGGATTTATGGAGCAATTTTTGTTGTTTTAATAGGGGTTAGTTTTTTAAATGAAGCTTCCCTGTCTACACAAAAAATATCTACCAACAGGTTCTTTAAAATATTAGAATCAAATGATGTTAACAAAGTTCTCATCATTAATAAAAATATTGCTGAAGTATACATAAAAAAAGAAGCAGAAACTAAGGATAAATACAAGCAACAATCCGGCTCCCCTTTTTTTAGAAAAGGTTCTCCTTTATTTCAATATGATTTTGGAGATCTTCAAAATTTTGAAAATAAACTAAATCAATACAGAGTTGATAAAAACTTAGATTTTGATGTGGATTCAGATTCTAGAGGAAGTTTTTTTGATTCAATTATTGGTTTCTTACCATTTATACTATTGATTGCCATTTGGCTTTTTTTCATGAGAAGAATGTCAGGTGGAGCTGGAGGTGGCGGTGGCGGCCAGATTTTTAATATTGGTAAATCCAAAGCAAAATTATTTGATAAAGATACCAAGGTAAAAACAACTTTTGAAAACGTAGCTGGTCTAGAAGGAGCAAAGGAAGAGGTTCAAGAAATTGTAGATTTTTTAAAAAATCCAGAAAAATATACTGCTTTAGGAGGTAAAATTCCAAAAGGAGCTTTATTAGTTGGTCCTCCAGGAACTGGTAAGACTCTTCTCGCTAAAGCTGTAGCTGGTGAAGCAGAAGTGCCATTTTTCTCTTTGTCAGGTTCAGACTTTGTTGAAATGTTTGTTGGGGTAGGAGCTTCCAGAGTTCGAGATTTATTTAAACAAGCTGCTCAAAAATCACCATCAATCATTTTTATCGATGAAATAGATGCAATTGGAAGAGCTAGAGGTAAAAATAGCATGACTGGAGGTAATGATGAACGAGAAAATACGCTGAACCAATTACTAACCGAGATGGATGGTTTTGGTACAGATGTAAACGTTATTGTTTTAGCTGCTACTAACAGAGCAGATGTCTTAGATTCGGCTCTTATGAGAGCAGGACGTTTTGATAGACAAATTTATGTTGATCTCCCAGATATTAAGGAAAGAGAAGAAATATTTGAAGTACACATCAAGCCATTAAAATTATCAGATGATGTTAAAATAGATTTTTTAGCACAGCAAACACCTGGTTTTTCTGGAGCGGACATCGCAAACATGTGTAATGAAGCAGCACTAATAGCGGCCAGAGGTAATAAAAAAGCGATACATCATCAAGACTTCTTGGATGCTGTTGATAGAATAGTAGGAGGGTTAGAGAAAAAAAATAAGGTCATTACACCTAAGGAGAAAAAAACAATCGCTTATCATGAGGCTGGACACGCAACTGTTAGTTGGATGTTAGAACATGCGGCACCTTTAGTTAAAGTAACTATAGTCCCAAGAGGTCAAAGTTTAGGTGCAGCTTGGTATTTACCAGCTGAAAGAATGATTGTTCAAACCGAACAAATGTTAGATGAAATGTGTGCTACATTGGGAGGTAGAGCTGCAGAAAAAATAATATTTAATAAAATATCCACAGGTGCATTGAGTGATTTAGAAAAAGTAACCAAACAAGCGAGAGCAATGGTTACTGTGTATGGATTAAATGAAAAAGTCGGAAATTTAACCTATTATGATTCATCAGGTAATGATGCTTTTGTAAAACCTTACAGTGAAAATACAGCAAAAACTATTGATGAAGAAATATCAAAAATGATTGAATCTCAATACCAAAGAGCTATAGAGATATTAAGTGAAAACGAAGAAAAATTAACAGTGCTAGCTGAATTATTATTAGAAAAAGAAGTTATTTTTAAAGATGATCTAACCAAAATATTTGGTAAAAGACCATTTGATAATTCAACAACACAGGGAAAAGCTCCAGAAAAAGAAATAAAAAAAGAAAAACAAGAAGAAACAAAAGAAGAAAATAAAAATTAATTTTTGAATGAGTTTTTTTAGGAAATTATTTAAAAGTAAAGAGCTATCCAAAGAAATTGCTGAGAAAAAACCAATTGTCAAATTATCAATAGATGATGCATTTGTTCATAATTTTATCTCTAAAGGAGGAAAATTTCTTTATTGTATTTCTGAAAAAGAAATTATCAGTAATTTAAATCAAATTATTTCTGAAAATAATTGGGATATTATTACATGTTATGATAAACAGTTAAATAACTTTTTAAAAAAATCGAATGTAAAGTTTCAGCTAGAAGTTGATAATAAAAAACCTTTTTTTACTTCATGTGAACATTTAATTTCTGATAATGGTGATATACTCTTTTCATCCAACCAATTAAGTACTCACAAAATAGCTTCGTTAACCGATGATTTTATTGTTTTTGCAAAAACAAGTCAATTCGTCAGAAATACGGGTGAGGGATTAACAGGTATTAAAACCAACTGCAAGAATGGAACTATTCCTACAAATATTAGCGCCGTTAAAAAATATAATATTGATGAAGACAATGATAATTTTTTAAACTACGGGAATAACAACTCCAAAAACCTATATTTGTTGCTTTTAGAAGATTTATAAATATGACTAAACTTCTCGTAAGAGCTATATCCGGTTTCATATATGCCGTGCTTTTTATCAGTGCTATACTATTTTCAAAAGAAACCTACATTCTCTTAATTTTAATATTTGGTATTGCTTCACTTTGGGAATTTTTTAAATTATTAAAATTTAAAAATTTATTAATATACGGTTTACTGATTGTATTAACCTATTTAGCATTCACAAATTCTTTATCAGATACAGCAATCAAGATTTTATTAACACTTTGTTTTTCAGGGTCTATTCAATTGTTTTTAAACCTATTCATGAAGAAGGAAAATTATCCTTCAAATAAAATTCAGAAATTTGATATTTCTATTCGATACCTACTTCTTTCAGTTATTTTCTTAATGTTACTTCCATTTGTTAACGGACATTATGAGGTGTCAATTATTTTGTCCTTAATTATTTTTATTTGGGTTAATGATAGCTTTGCTTTTTTTGTTGGAAAAAATTTTGGTAAAAGAAAGTTATTTGAAAGTGTTTCACCAAAGAAAACAATAGAAGGTTTTATTGGAGGTATGTTCTTTACATTGCTTTCAGCCTTTTTATTATCCTATTTTTGTGACTTTTTATCTCTAATAAATTTGTTAGTAATTTCATTTATTGCCTCTTTTCTTGGAACTATTGGCGATCTTGTAGAGTCTAAATTTAAAAGACAAGCTCATACAAAAGATAGTGGTAATATTATGCCTGGTCATGGAGGAATATTAGATAGACTAGATAGTTTGTTGTTTGTTGCTCCCTTTGTATATTTGTACATACACTTTATAATTTAAACATAATGCCAAGTTTTCACAAAGAAGGTTACAGAATTATAGTTTTTACATTCCTAATAGTTCTTACAGGAATATTATTTTCAGAAAGATATATTGAATCATTGTGGTTTCAAAAAGGTATTCAGAGTTCTTTACTATTGTTTTTGATTATTGTTTTACAATTTTTTAGAAACCCCAAAAGAGTTACAATAATAAATGATCGTCAAATTGTTGCACCTGTAGATGGCAAGGTTGTTGTTATTGAAGAGGTTGAGGAGCCAGAATATTTCAAAGGGAAGAGACTTCAGGTATCTATATTTATGTCTCCAATTAATGTTCATGTTACAAGATATGCCCTTAATGGAATAGTTAAATACAGTAAATATCATCCAGGTAAATATTTAGTAGCTTGGCATCCAAAAGCATCAACAGAAAACGAAAGAACAACAATAGTAGTTGAAAATAAAGTTTTTGGTGAAGTATTATACCGTCAAATAGCTGGAGCTTTAGCAAAAAGAATTGTAAATTATGCCCAGGAAGGAGAACATGTTGTCCAAGGAGCTGACGCAGGTTTTATAAAGTTTGGGAGTAGAGTAGATGTCTTTTTACCACTCCAAACAGAATTAACAGTAAAAATTGGTGATAAAGTAAAAGGAGGAGTACAAGTAATTGCTAAGAAGTAATGACTTCGAAATTAGACATTAAATTTAATAAAGCTTTTCATCAACTTTCAGAATTAGAGGAAACTTTAGCCCCTGACATTATGCTTAAGTTGTATGCATATTATAAACAAGCACTGGCTGGAGATAATTTCTCTTATGACGGAAAAGTTGATGTGAGAGATGCTTTTAAATTTAATGCTTGGACTCAATTGAATGGAATGTCTCAAGAAGAAGCAAAAAAAAAATATATTAAACTAGTGAAAAGTATTTTAAAAAACCAACTCAAATAAATCATATGAAAAATTCAATAAGAACAATTTATATTCTTCTAGTAGCAGTTCTATTAATTGCTTGTAATTCAGAAAAAAAAGAACAGAAAGATCAAATTAATAAAGAAAAAAAATCTTCTGCAGTATTTGTTTTAGATAATGCAAAGAATTCTGTTGAATGGACGGCTTATAAAACTACAGAGAAGGTTCCTGTTAAAGGGATGTTTAAAAAAGTTGAGATCATTTCTGGAGGAGAGGGAAATTCAGTTAAAGAAGCAATTCACAATGCAGAATTTTCAATACCCATCAGTAGTATTTTTACTTCAGACAGTAGTAGAGATTATAAGATTAGAAAATTCTTTTTTGGAGTAATGGATAATACAAAACTATTATCTGGTAAGTTAGTTATTGAAAATGATTCATTAGGGTATGCAGATATCACTATGAATGGGATTTCTGAAAAACTTCCGTTTTCTTACCTAATAAAAGATAAAGAATTTTCTATGGCCACGAAGATGGATGTTTTAAATTGGAACGCTCAATCATCTTTAGATTCTTTAAACCTTATATGTAAAGAATTACACAAAGGGTTAGATGGTATCAGCAAAACTTGGTCTGAAGTTGCGATTAACATCTCATCAGATTTTAAATAGAAAATTAAATATAGTGTATAAAAAATCTACCAACTGGTGGATTTTTTATTTGAATTTTATATAATCTAATTCAAATTCAAACTCTCCATATTTTTTTTGATCTGTAATAAATCCAATTCTAATAATATCTTTTAATGTTTCTTTTTTCAATCGATCATTTAATGCTTTACCTATGTAATGCTTTCTTAAATCAGTAAGTTTGAAGATGGTCGTTTTCCATTCTGAAGAGGTTGATTCTAGACTAATTTTATAGTTTGGAACATACCAGCGTCTACTCACAGCAAGAGAAAAAGCAAAAGATATTCCTGAGGAACGATATCTTATCTCTACATCACTAAAGTTTGAGATGTCAACCTCAGAGAAAGGTTTTCGTAAAGAAGAAAAGCCTCCATTATTGTCAAGGGAAACTTCACCCATAAATAAAAGGCTATTTTTTGTAATTTTTTTACCTCCCTTAGATAGACCTCCCATTACACCATCATTAACAACATTCCAATAACGTCCTTTTTTTTCTTTTCCAAAGTCAATGAGAATAGAATTTTGTTGGTTTAATGTCAATGAGAATAAAAGAATAATAAGCTGTGTTTTCATCTTAAATTTTTTAAAGCATTATTTAATTTTTCATATTTAAATTCAAAACCAGTTTGTGAAAGTTTACGGGAGGAAATTCTACTTCCATTTAGTATGATTTTAGACATTTCTCCAAAAACTAGTTTAAAGACAAACTTGGGTATTGTTAAACTTAAAAAAGGTTTATTAAATATATAGGATAAGGTCTTTGAGAAAGAATAGTTTGTTATGTGTTCTGGAGACACCGCGTTATAGACACCTTTGTATTGATTATCCTCAAGAGCATTTATATATAAATTACACAAATCGTCTATATGAATCCATGGCATATATTGCTTTCCATTTCCAATAGGGATTAATATTGGTGTTTTCATTTTCTCTAGGGCACCTCCATCTTTAGATAATACGATACCTGTTCTTAGCACAACTGTTCTTATTTTAAGATTTTCAAATTGATGAATAGCTCTCTCCCAGAGTTTACATACATTTCCAAGAAAATCATTATGTGGCTGATCTGTTTCTATGAAAATTTTATCCGTTGTAGTAGAACCATAATAACCTATTGCTGAAGCTGCAACAAAACTTTTTAAAGGGATTTTTAATCTTTTGATGGTGTCGTAAAGTAAATTAGTTGAAACCACTCTACTGGTTAAAATTTCTTTTTTTCGTTTCGTAGACCATCTTTTATCTGCAACGCCAGCACCAGCTAGATGAAGAATGTGATCTATGCTTTTAAATGCTGAGTCATCTATGCTGTACTCTTGAATATTCCAATGGAATGAATCATGAGAATTTTTGAAATTATTATTTCTGGTTAAAATGATAACTTCATAACCTTTAGCTTTCAATAAACCTGACAAACGGCTGCCAATCAATCCAGTACCCCCAGTTATAAGAACTTTACTCATTACGTAAAAATACAAAAACCGATATCAAACATGATATCGGTTTTTTGTAAATATTAGTTAAAAAGTTATTTAATTTCTTTCATTGCATTATTTATCAATGTTTTCAGGTGGTTTTTATAGGCTTTGGTTGAAATATTTCCAGTACCATTTGAAACCCAAGTTTTAATATTTTTTATTGTTAACAATTGTTTAAAGTATTTGAAATAAATAATTTATGACGACATTTATTTGTGAAAGGATTGTTAATCTTTAAAAACAAATAGTTTAAAGCCTTATTTTTGTTAAACTATGAGAGAATTTTACAAAAAAGGATTTAAGTTTAGATCTTTTGTACCTCCTTATCAAACACCATTTGATAAATTATTTGAAATTTTCAAAGAAATTATCACTTACACATCTGGAGATTTTGAGGAAGCAATTGAATGGTTAAGACAGTTAGATACTGAATATAAATTAACAGATCATAATTATACAATAGACGATTTCATAGAAGATCTGAAAGCTAAAGGCTATATTAAAGAAGAAATTGATCTAACTAACAATGAAGGTACTATTTCTATTACAGCTAAGACAGAAAGAGCTATCAGACAACAAGCTTTAAACCATATTTTTGGTAAAATAAAAAGAAGAGGAACTGGAAATCACAAAAGTAAAGGTCAGGGACTAGGGGATGAACACACAGGAGATTTTAGAAATTATCAGTTTGGTGACTCTCTAGATAAAGTGTCTATGACAGAGAGTTTACGCAATGCTCAAATAAATCACGGAATTCAGAATTTTAATTTAACCGAGGATGATTTGGTTGTTGAAGAAACCATTCACAAGGCCCAAATGAGTACTGTTTTGATGATTGATATAAGTCATTCCATGATTTTATATGGAGAAGATAGGATAACACCAGCAAAAAAAGTTGCCATGGCCTTGGCAGAGCTTATAACTACGAGGTACCCAAAAGACACCTTAGATATTTTAGTCTTTGGAAATGATTCTTGGTCCATAGATATCAAGGATTTACCATACTTAAAAGTTGGTCCTTATCATACAAATACTGTTGCTGGACTTCAACTTGCTATGGACCTATTGCGAAGGAAAAGAAATACGAATAAACAAATTTTCATGATTACTGACGGTAAGCCAAGTTGTCTTAAAATGCCAGACGGACAGTATTATAAAAATAGTAATGGATTAGATTCATTTATTACAAATAAATGTTATGCTATGGCACAGCAAGCCAGAAGGCTACACATTCCAATCACAACTTTTATGATTGCTCAAGATAGTTACTTGATGCAGTTTGTCAGAAAATTCACAAAAGCTAATCAAGGGAAGGCATTTTATACTGGATTAAAAGGTTTAGGAGAAATGATTTTTGAAGATTATGAAACGAATAGAAAAAAAAGAATTAAAGGTTAATATGAATATAACATCCATCAAAACACTAGGAGAATTAAAAAAATCTAGTTATAAATCTAAATCTATTAAAGATGAATTAAGAGATAACCTAATTGATAAAATAAAAATTAAAGAAACTGTTTTTACGGGGGTGCACGGATATGAAGATACTGTTATTCCAGAGTTAGAAAGAGCTATTTTGTCAAGACACAATATCAATTTATTAGGATTACGAGGACAAGCAAAAACTCGTTTAGCTAGATTAATGCTAAATTTATTAGATGAATACATACCTATAGTTGAGGGTTCAGAGATTAACGATGATCCTCTTTCACCAATTTCTCGCTATGCAGTTGAATTAATTAACCAAAAACAGGATAAAACTCCTATATATTGGTTGCACAGAAATAATCGTTTTGCTGAAAAGTTAGCTACTCCAGATGTAACTGTGGCAGATATTATTGGAGATGTAGATCCAATAAAAGCTGCAAATTTAAAATTGAGTTATGCAGATGATCGTGTAATTCATTATGGAATGATTCCTAGAGCCAACAGATGTATTTTTGTAATTAATGAATTGCCTGATTTGCAAGCTAGAATACAAGTTGCACTTTTTAATATTTTACAAGAAGGTGATATTCAAATAAGAGGTTTTAAATTGAGATTATCTTTAGATATGCAATTTGTTTTTACAGCAAATCCAGAGGATTATACCAACAGAGGTAGTATTGTAACCCCTTTAAAAGACAGAATAGGTTCCCAAATTCTAACTCATTACCCTGAGACCATTAAAATTGCAAAAAAAATAACCTCACAGGAAGCAAAACTAGATCAACGTCAATTAGAATCTATATTTGTGCCAGAATTAGCAAAAGATATTTTGGAGCAAATTGTTTTTGAGGCCCGTAATAGCGAATTTATTGACGCAAAGAGTGGAGTTAGTGCGCGTTTGAGTATTACTGCATTTGAAAATTTATTAAGTACTGCCGAGAGACGACTTATTTATTCAGGAGATATTAAAACATCTATTAGGATGAGTGATTTCATTGGTATTATTCCAGCTATTACAGGAAAAATTGAATTAGTTTATGAAGGTGAGCAAGAGGGAGCTTATAATGTTGCATTAACTCTTTTGGGGAATGCAATCAAAACCTTGTATCCAACATTTTTTCCAAAAATCAAGAAGATTGAAAAGCAAGGAGCTGAAGCACCCTATGACAATATAATTTCTTGGTTTTTTAACAACAATACTGATTTTGATATTTTAGATGATGT
>JABAZK010000004.1 GCA_018608485.1 Flavobacteriaceae bacterium
AGTACCGCGTAAGCGGTCGGTTTGAAAAAACATATCCCCAAGAATAATAATTTATTCTTGGGGATAATTCGTACTCGAGGTGGGAATTGAAACCCTTTATTTAATTGCGTTAAAAAAGTAATAAAATACATACTATCACTGCAAAGTATTGATTTTAAATAACTTATAAGTTAGTTGAGGTTTGGAAAAATACAATAATATTAAATAATGGTTGGCAAACAGTTGGCAAAGATAAATAAATTTGTATATTTGATTAGTTCAAAATTCAATAATTTATGGCAACCGTAACATATCAAATATTAGGCAAAACAGAAATTACTCAAATTTATTTACGCCTTTCAGTAAGTAGAGCTATAAACACAAGAGCGAAAACGGGTTTACATATTTCAAAAAAAGAATGGAGTTACACTTCAAAATTTCCCAAGACTACAACTGCCAATAATAAGACGTTAAAAAAATATTTACAGAAATTAGAAATTTTTATTTTAGATGAGGTCAATAATGCCAACGCTGAAACCATAACCCGCGAGTGGTTAAAAAATAAAATAGATTTACATTTCGGTCGTATAACTGAAACCCAACAAAGTGATTTATTGACTGATGCAATTCAAACCATCATAAATGAAGCACCAACTAGAAAAAATGCTAAGGGTGGTTTAGGCTTGTCAAAAAGTAGGGTAAATGGTTTGACTTCTTTAAAAAATATAATTATTGAATACCAAAAACACAAATCTTTTAAGGTTAAAGACGTTGATATAAAATTTAGTAAAGATTTTTTAAATTATTTATTAAATGTCAAAAAATATCAAAATAGTACTGCATTGAAAAAACTAGCAGATTTAAAAATGGTATGCAACGATGCTTCATTTTATGGTATTGAAACAAATCCGCAATACAAAAAAATACAAAGTTCCAAGCCAAACAATGAAAACATCTTGTATTTAAGCTTAGAGGAATTAAAACAAATAAAAGATACACCCTTATTAAATAGCGCCCTTAATAACGCAAGAAAATGGCTTCTGTTAGGTTGTAACATAGGGCAAAGGGTAGGGGATTTATTACAAATAGATCAAAGTAATTTTAAAACTAGAAATGGTTACGAAGTTATTGAGCTGAAACAACAAAAGACAAATAAAAATGTAACGATCCCCTTTTTAGATACTACAAAAGAAATTATAAAGTCTGGATTTCCTTATAAGATTTCCAGTCAAAAGTTTAACAAGTACATAAAACAAATTTGTAAGCTTGCAGAAATTAACGCACCAATAAAAGGCGCTAAAATAACAGTAATTGAAAAAGGCAAAGGGAATAAAGAAAAAAGAAAAATTAATGGTATTTATCAAAAATGGGAACTTATGGCTTCACACGTTTGTAGGCGTTCTTTTGCTTCAAATTTATACGGTATATTGCCAACCCCGTTAATTATGAGTATAACTGCCCATAGTACGGAAAAAATGCTTTTGAACTACATTGGTAAAGACTCACTAGACTACGCACAACAGATAGCGGATTTCTACACCTTACAAGCTTTAAAAAAGAAAAAAGAACCTCAACTAACAGTTGTGAAAAAAGCTTCCGACAACAATTAATTGTGTTTTAATAGTAAAAAAATATTTTTTATTATCTTGCAGTAGCTATAAAACTGTTCAAAAATGCAAGAAAAAGAATCTACTCAACAAATTAGAGTAATAGAGGAACATCACTACAAGGTACTCAAAGAAACACTAGAATTATATAAAGAGTATAAAGAAACTTCAATCTATTATCTACAAATGGAAGATTTTGACGATCACGATTTTATGGAATCATTTTATAAAAAAATACAATATAGTTTTTTTGATGAATACATAAAATTTCGTGAAACGCATTATTTTTTAGGTTGTAGTTTTAAAGTTTATAATAAAACATACAGTGAAAGATTAGAGTATTTTAAAAATATATTTATAGACTCCAATGAAATAGATTTTATAATTTCAGAATTAAATGAAGGTATATTTGAATATAGGTTTAAAGACTTTGACTCTATTTATATAGAAGATTTTGAAATAGAATATTATAATAGAATGAAAAAAAATATATTTTATTCTCTTAAGAAGAGGTTTTTGTATTTAAAACAAAGAGCCGAACTTGAGGGTTTTAATTTAGTTTATATTAAAGATAATAGTTATTCTATAAAACCAATAGAATATAGTAATACAAAAACTAAAGTTCATAATGATATAAAATTTTTATCATGGAACGGTACAAATTTGCAATTAACAGAATTGATAAAATCATTAATTGAATCAAACCTGCTGAATCATGAGTTAAGCCAAAAAGATATTTTTAAAAGGTTTACAGATTTTTTGCAAGTTGATAAATTTGATGAAAATGATAAAATTAGGGATATAAGAAAACGAACCCATACAAAAACACCGTTATTAAATTTGTTGGAAAAATCTATGACTAGCTACATAATCAATAAAGATTAGATTAATAAACGTTAAAGTTTTACCCCATAGTAACCCCACTGATAAAACGGTGGGGTTTCTCTTGTTTTATACTTGCATATATTAACAATAAAAAATTATTAATTATGGAACAAGTACAAATTATTTCGGTCAATCCCGAGGATCTCAAAAACGCTATTATTCAAGAGGTAAAAAATGAATTAAACGCCTTAAAGGTTTATTTACAACCTCAACAACAAACAAAGTATTTAACAAGACTAGAAGTTTGCGAATTGCTAAATGTATCTTTAGTTACTCTCAATACATGGAATAAAAACGGAAAACTTAAAGCTTTTGGAATTGGTGGACGTGTTTTGTATCGTCAAGAGGATATTGAAAATGCAATCATTAAACTATAAATAATTGAAACATGGCTACAACTGTTATACAAGTTCAAGAACAAGAAAAAGAAATAGATATAGTATATATGGCGGTGAAATTAGACGATCACGATACTTTCAAAGTTAATTTACGAAATGGAGAATCAATATTTTTAAAACCTGAAAAATCGCAATGGCAAACCTATGTGATTTTTGAGGATGGAAAAATAAGGTTTAATCGTCCCGTTAAAATTGTTGATCATGATGAATAAACAATATTTATTTTCAGTCTATAAAGCACCCATAAAGAATATAATACCATCAAAAGAATTATCACTAGAAACTATTTATAAAATCATTATAAGTGATAAATATTTAGAGGTTACCTCTAGGTTGAGGTTGGAAAAAGACAAGTCTAAAAAGAGCGGTTTAAAAGCTTCAAACTTTGATTATGTTACGTTTAGCGGTTTGTTTGAGAAAAGAGCCTTAAGCAGCTTAAAAAAGCACTCACAACTGTTTTGTATTGATTTAGACGAACTACAAAACATAGATGAAGTAAAAAAGAAAATTGTTGAGGTATTGCCACCTAGTTTAATGTTTGTAAGTCCGAGCGGGAACGGGTTGAAAGTAGTTTATAAAATTACTATAAATGATACACTTTCACATTACAAATATTTTAAAGCGTTCGAGCGGTTTTTTAAAAGTGAATTAAGCCTTGCTATTGATGAAAAATGCAAAGACATACCAAGAGCGTGTTTTTTATCTTATGATAAAGAAGCCTATTACAATGCAGACTCAAAAGTATTGGATAATTCTTTTATTGATACCTTTTTTGAAAATGAAAAAGAACCTCAACTTGATGCAACTATTACAGATACTTCTATAATAATTGACAACCTTAAAAAATGGATCAACAAAAAAGAAACTTTTACAATCGGAAATAGAAATAATTTCATCACACAATTAGCAGGTGCGTATAATAGATATGGTATTTCTAAAACCGAAGCTGAGAATAATTTATTAGGTTATGTTCAAAATGATTTTACAGCTCAAGAGATAAAAGCCACCATAAAAAGTATCTACAATAATACAAGTTATCACAATACTGCAAGTTTTGATAATACCTTAACTTATGATATTAAAGAAGTTGAGGTTAAAGAGGTAAAAGAGAAAAAGCCAACGCCTTTAATCCCTATTAATACGTTTCCTTTATACCTGCAAAATTTTATAAATGAATACCAAGATGTTTATA
>JABAZK010000153.1 GCA_018608485.1 Flavobacteriaceae bacterium
TGAAGACCGGTGTAAGAACGAAGATCTATTCCAACATCAAATGAAAGATTATCGTTTATTTTAGTGTTGTAGTTAGATAACATCCCTACCCAGTTATGAGAATTTACAGATGCTCTTCTGATCATACCATTTCTTCTTTCTAAACCAGCAGGCAAATCGCTATCTCTAAGATTACTGTCATTTACTATTTGTAAACCTGTAGAAGGATCAGCTGGGTTTGTATAAGAATAACCACTACTGAAGTTTCCACCTAAACCAGAGTTTGCTCTAACTATTTCATCCCATTCTACTAATCCGGTATCTGGGTTTCTGAACCTGCTAGAACTTGCATAATTACCTCCTAATCTACCGATATCTCCTGTTCCACCACCACGTCCAAAAGAAACATATGCAGAGGTAGTTAAAGATGAAGTTTCATTAATATCCCAAGACCAGTTAAAAGAAGAAATTGGCTTGTGGTAAAAGTTTTGTCTCCAGTTAAACTCTTCTCCATTTAAATATCCATGGTTATAGTTGTATTTTTTCCCATATTTCAAATAGTCACCTATATTAGCCATGTTGAAAAAACTAGTAGTTCTTTGATTGTGAGTCTGAGGAGCACCCGTTAACATGAATTGAAAGTTATGATCTCCTTTGTCCCATCCTAAACCAACAAAATAGTTGAATCCTTCAAATTGAGTTCCGTCAACATACCCATTTCCTGCTGTTCTACTTATTAAAAATGAAGCAGCAAATCCATTTTCATTTTTACCAGTATTGTAAGAGGCCAGATTTTTAAAATACCCGTCGTTTCCAACCGAAGAAACAATTGAACCACCTTCTTTTAAGTCTGTAGTTTTTGTGATAATATTTATAGTACCCCCTACTGAAGAGATAGCTAATTTAGAAGAACCCAATCCTCTTTGAACTTGCATTGCAGTTGTAACATCAGATAAACCTGCCCAGTTAGACCAGTATACTCTGCTGTTCTCCATATCATTTACAGGAACCCCGTTTATAAGTACAGCAATATTTTCTTGAGCAAAACCACGAATAGCTATTCTAGCGTCTCCAAAACCACCCCCAGATTTAGTGGCATAAACGGATGGGGTGTTGTTTAAAAGTTCAGGAAATTCCTGAGACCCTAACCTGTCTTGAATTTCTTGAGCTTTAATAGTAGATTTTGCTACAGGTGTTTGTCTGTCTTTTGCAATATCAACAATACCTCTTAGAACTACTTCTTCCAAGATATTTCCATCTTCTTTTAATTTAATGTTTCCTAAATCTCCAGAGCTTGTGAAAGCAATTTCCACAGTTTCGAATCCTAAATATGATACTACAATTGTTCCGCTTTCAGAAGAAGCGGTTAGCATAAATTTACCGTCAAAATTAGTTTCTGTTCCGTTAGTTGTACCTTTGACTACAACACTTGCTCCTGGTAATCCTTCGTTGGATTGGTCAACAATAGTACCAGAAATTTTTGTTTGGCCAATTACTGTGGCAGCTATTAAAAATAAAGCTACAAATAATAAGTTCTTAAAGTTTTTCATTATTTAATATTAATGTTATTAATTCTCTGCAAAAGTCTTTTATTTTGAGAGTTGTAATGTTAATTAAATGTTATTATTAGCGTAATATTAACTTTTTAAAAGTAGTTTTTTTTTAATGAAAAACTTATTTCATAAGTATAAATATTAACCTCTTTATTAACAATACTATAAACAAAAGTATAAAAAAAAATCAAAAAGAGAATTTATTCTTTGTTTAAAAGCTTTTTTGCCAATTCTTTTCCTAGCTCTACTCCAAATTGATCATAACTAAAAATATTCCAAACAACCCCTTGAACAAATATTTTGTGTTCATACATAGCAATTAACTCTCCTAAAGATTCTGGAGTTAATTTTTCAAATAAGATTGCATTACTAGGTCTGTTCCCTTCAAATACCTTGTAAGGCAATAAAGAATGAATAGTTGAATTGTCTCCTGAAAATTTTAATTCAAGATGAACCTCTTCTTTAGATTTTCCAAAGGCTAATGCATCCATTTGTGCATTGTAATTAGCCATTAACTTTTGGTGATGATCTGTAAGACCATAAAGAGAAGTTTTATATCCAATAAAATCTGATGGTATTAGTTTTGTTCCTTGATGAACTAATTGCATGAATGCGTGTTGCATATTGGTTCCTGTGCTACCCCAAACAATGGTTCCTGTTTGATAACCTATTTCATCTCCATTTCGGTCTACGCTTTTTCCATTGCTTTCCATAATTGCTTGCTGTAAATAAGGAGCTAGTTTTGTTAAGTATTGTGTGTACGGAAGAATTGCTTCAGATTCTGCTTTGTAAAAATTATTGTACCATATACTCAATAGTGCTAAAATTACAGGAATGTTTTGGTCAAATGAACTTTCTTTAAAATGGATATCCATTTTTTCTGCACCGTCTAAAAGAGAACGATAATTATCAAAACCAACCGATAAGCTAATAGAAAGCCCAACAGCAGACCATAATGAGAAACGACCTCCAACCCAGTTCCACATTGGGAATACATTCTTTGGGTCAATTCCAAAGGCATCTATCGCTTCTAAGTTGGTAGATACAGCCACAAAATGTTTTGCAATATCAAATTGTGACCCTGAAGTTAAAAACCAATTCTTAATAGTATTTGCATTAGTGATGGTTTCTTGAGTTGTAAAAGTCTTTGAAACAATGACAAACAGTGTAGTTTCAGGATTTAACTTTTTTATAATCTCAGAAACATGATCTCCGTCTATGTTTGAAACAAAATGAGTTGTTAAATGATTTTTATAAAATTGAAGAGCTTCTACAACCATATCTGGTCCAAGGTCAGACCCGCCAATTCCAATATTTACAACATCAGTGATTTTTTTCCCCGTATATCCTTTCCAGTCTCCAGAAATCACTTTATTAGAAAAAGCTCTGATCTTTCTTAGAGCTTTCTTAATTTCAGGCCTAATATTTTTATTATCTACTAATAACTCATCTTCTGAGCTACTTCTTAAAGCAGTGTGCAAAACGGCCCTATCTTCCGTTTCATTGATAATATCACCAGTAAAATATTTGTTGATAGCATCTTTTAATTCAACTTCATGTGCTAATTCAACCAATAAATCAACAGTTTTCTGATTCACCTTATTTTTGGAAAAATCTAAGTGAAGATCATTAAATCCCAGTGAAAATTTTTCTTTTCTTTCAGGATTGGTTTTAAAAGCTGTTTTTAAGGAAAAAGAACTCATTTCAGAAAAATGAGATTCTAATTTCTCCCATGCTTTTGTTGTTGTAGGATTTATATTTTGTAGTGGCATTTTTTGTAATTTATTTTGTAAAATCTATTTTGTCTAATTGAGCTTCCAATGGCTTTATAAATTTCAAATAGTTTGGCTTAAGACTCTTTTTTAAAGGTTTAGCAGATGGAAGTTTCTGTTTAAACGGATCTACCTGTCTTCCATTTTTCCAAAAACGATAGCAAACGTGTGGTCCGCTTGTATTTCCTGTCATTCCAACATATCCAATGACATCTCCTTGTTTAACATATTGACCTCTTTTAACTTTTCTCCTACTCATGTGAAGATATTGAGTAGCATAGGTGTTATTATGTTTTATTTTAACATAATTCCCATTACCTCCTTTTCTTCTAGACTCGGTAACCTTTCCGTTAGCAGTTGCCATAATTGGAGTTCCAACTTTGGCAGCAAAATCTGTTCCTTTGTGAGGCTTTACTCTCCCATAGTATGCTATTTTTCTTCTTAAATTAAATCGAGAGGAAACTCTGTATTGAAATTTAATAGGAGATCTTAAGAATTGACTTCGAAGCATATTGCCCTTTTCATCATAATATTCTGGAATACCTTTAATAGAATCAGGAATAAATCTATAGGCATAGAAATCTCTATTATTGTGATCAAAAAGAGCTGCTTTTACTTTTCCGTACCCAACAAATATACTATCATCTATAAATTTTTCTTCATAAATTAATTTAAATCGGTCTCCTCTTTGAAGTTTACCAAAATCTAAAGTCCAGGCATAAATGTCTGCGACGTTATAAGTTAAATTTGGAT
>JABAZK010000031.1:0-2376 GCA_018608485.1 Flavobacteriaceae bacterium
TAAAAGAAGCCAAATCTTCCCCAAAATAGTGTGACTTCACTCCTATGGGCTCCACTTTTGATTTTTTGAGATAATTTTCTGATTGAATAAATTCTTCAAACCTTTTAAGCGTATTAATATATGCCTATGTTTTATTTAATTGATGTTATTTAGAATTGCACTACTTTTTACAATTTACGTGAACAAAACGTTAAAAAAAGACTTTTTAAGAGGTTTTAATAGAGTAAAAAATAACGAAATTACTTCCTGTATTGGTAAATGATATTAATCGTCAAATAATCCCTCAGAAAGATATTTTAAACCACTATCACAAGCGATAGTTACTACTTTTGATTTAGGACCAAGTTCCTTTGAAATTTGGATTGCTGCAGCTACATTCATTCCACTTGATGTACCGCAAAATATACCTTCTTTTTTTGCAAGATCTTTACACATTTTGCGGGCTACAGTCTCGTCTATAGATATCACATTATCAACGAGGTTGTCATCGTAGATATTTGGAACAAAACCTAAACCAACACCTTCAACATTATGTGAGCCTTTAATTCCTTTCGATAAAATTGGTGAACTAGATGGCTCAACTGCAACAACTTTACATTTTGACTTAGCTTTTTTGAGTGCTTTAGCAATACCCATAAGAGTTCCAGCAGTTCCAACAGTGTCGCATACTGCATCAATGTTTCCATTTAGCTGATCTAAAATCTCTTCTCCTAATGGAATAAAACCCTCGATCACATCAGTGTTGTTTAGTTGATTTGTAAAAAAAGTATTTGGTTCTTTTGAAATTTGATCAGCCTTTTTAATCATTTTGGTAATCAGCTCTTTATTTATCTTTCCGTTTGAACTTTTGATAATCTCTAAATTAGCCCCCAATGATCTCATCAAATCAATTTTTTCTTTCCCAAATACATCTGCAGTAACCAGCCTAAAATTATAACCCTTAAGTGAACAAACAAATGCCAAACCTGCACCAGTGCTACCACCCGAATATTCTACTACAGTCATTCCTTTTTTTAAAACACCTCTTTTTTCAGCTCCCAAAATCATTGATAGCGCCATTCTGTCTTTTTTTGATCCAGTGGGGTTAAATGCTTCGAGTTTAACATAAATTTCTCCACATCCAAACGGGACTATATTTTTTAGCTTAACAATTGGTGTATTCCCAATGGCCTTTAATATGTCACTCATAAGTTTTTAAATATAATTTATTTCAAATATAATCAATGTAAGTTTACCCGCTTAAGAGGTTTAGAAATAGCTGTATCGAAATGTGGGGTTATTTAAACGATATTTTATTTTAATAATTCCAAATCCTCCCCAAAATAGTTTGATTTAACACCCTTATGCTCCAAGGCAATTTCAAATTTTATTTGTTTTTACAAATAAAATAAATTAATTTCGTGGAACAACTAATTTAAATATACCAAAAATGAAAAAATTATTAAGTGTTTTTGTAGTAGCCCTATGTATCTCTTGCTCACAAGGATTACCTCCTGAATTTGCTAAAAATACCGTTACTGCCAAAAAAATGTTAGAACTACAAGGTTCTGAGTCAGATTTTCAAGCTCAGCTAGACTTATTGCATGAAGATGTTAAATGGCAACCTGTATTTTTCGGATCTACTGAAATTGGAAAAGAAGAATTTGGCCAATATTTAAAAGCATGGCAAGATCAAATGGAAGATGTAGTATATACCGCTGACAACTGGTTACCAGGAGTCTTGGCTGAAACTGGCATAGCAGATGGAAGTGTAAGATCCTACGGAACTTGGTCTGGGATGCATACTGCAACTGGCAAAAAATGGGAAATGAAAGCCTACCACACCTGGGATTTTAAAGATGGACTTATTATAAGCGGAGGAGATTACTTTGATGCAAGCGGCTTGGTAAATTATCTTCAAGAAGAAGAAGAAGTGCAAGAAGAAGTTACTGAATAATTTACACCTTATTTTTACACCTTACAAGCCTTACCCTTCTGGGTAAGGCTTTTTTAGTTTTTAATAATTTTATCTCTTGAAATTACTACTCCCTTGTTTTTGATGTTGTAGTAATAAAAACCACTGGGTAGATGACTCAAATTAATTTCTAAATTACTTGAGTGTACTACAAAATCTCCTACAGATTGACCCATTGAATTATAAATTGAAAATTCTAAAGCATCTGTATTTGAAAAATCAAATTCAATAGTTACTATGCCCTTGGTAGGGTTTGGATACACTATTATTTGCCTTTGCGCTGTCGCGATATCTTCTATAGAAAGAGACTGACTGCTTGCTATCCAGTTACTAGCCAAGGAGTTGTCTGAGCTTATATCAACTAACTGTAAATACGGGCCTTCTCCATCGGCCTGTTCTGGCCAAGGATCGCTATCCATATA
>JABAZK010000031.1:2476-4003 GCA_018608485.1 Flavobacteriaceae bacterium
TTATTCGTTATTTCAATAAATTCTAGTTCTTTACTAGAATACCCAGCATCCTCCAAAGGGTTGTAGTGTATTTTACTAATCACTAAATCTGGGACAGAAACATCCATGCAATTACTAGAGGAACCTATATTTGTACTCATCCAATTGATTCTCTCTTGGATCCATTGTTTCATCTCGATAATATTTTCTGCTTGATCGGCAACCGTAGGCCAACCCTCCTGTGGTGGCCATCGTTGTAGCTCTCTTGCCTTAGATTCGCTTAAAAGGGCTACATACCCGTCTATTAGATTAGAAATTGTGAGATAGTTTAAGGTTTGATTTGCACCAGTTAACTCAAACCAGCGTTTTGCCAAATAACAATTAAATGTATCGTCTTGAAATAAATCTCTCCAAAATTTAGCGCCTCTATTTTCAAAATCTAATTGCCATACATCAAAAAAACTTCTATCAAATCCAAAAACAAATAAATCATTTCCGAAGGATAAGTTGTAATCCCAAATAGGCCCTGCTCTTAGTTTACCACCCCTATCCTTATGAAAATAGGTGCTAAATTGATAAGCATCTGGATTTGAGGCAATTTCTGCCATTAGGATATAATCTACAAAACTTGGAATATCAATCATAGATGGATACCCATCAATAATAGATGTATTGGCGGGGTTTGTCTGGTCTGCCAAATTATAAAATATAGTTTCTATGTAATTAGCTTGCGCAGAAGTAATATCCTCAGTTTTGGGATAATGATGTAAAAAATTAGTGTCCCAACCTCCATAATTAGGCATCGTCCAAGCTATTTCATCTCCTCCAGTGGTTTTGTCTGCCTTTATTATGTATCCTCCAGTTATATCTGGAAAATCATTATCATCATCAGCTATTTTTTTTAAATTTACTCTGTCAGAATCTCTTTTAACTTTCTCGGTTAAAAAATAGACGCCTTTGTAATCACCATTAACAATTACTTCAATATATTGTACTCTTGGGGCGTAATTACCCATGTTACTAGCCAATGTGTAAGACAAGTAATCGCGAACCATAGATGGATCATAGGCTAAAGAATTTAAAACCCAGTCATTCTCTGAGGGCATACCCAACAAACTAACATTATTGTTAGAATCACCATCTTGCAAAAGAGTGGTAAAACCATATGGTTTTTTATCTAATGCCTGGGAACTACTTCCTCTTAATTCGATCCCTATCCTACCCTTATAATTTAAAAAAGATTCGTTGGTACTATCTGTTAAATAATTTCTAGAACCATCTGGTCTATAAATAAGCTGCATACTACCCAATACTTTTGGCTCGTCTGGTATATCTGTGGGTGCATTGGTATCTGGGTCTATATCTGTAGAAATTACCATAATAGGTAAGTTACTATCATTTAATATTGTTTGTTGTGCAAATGAAACTTGACATAAAAACAAAAAAAAGAATAACAAAAGAAATGATTTATTTTTCATGAGATAAATTATTAAATTGAATTGTAAATACATCAAATTAGGCAGTTACTATTAAGTAGTTTTATTGGTG
>JABAZK010000008.1 GCA_018608485.1 Flavobacteriaceae bacterium
ATTTTTATCATCTATAAATATCATTCCCTATGGTTACGGATTGTTACCAATAATGACAGAAATAATATGTATTTGTATTGTTTTCATTACAAATACAAATTTAATGATTTTTATTTTAAATATTACATAGCAATTAAATCACCAGAAATATCCTTAGATGGCAATTCAGATTTACCCATTAAATAAATATCAACTTGTCTAGCCGCTTCTCTTCCTTCAGATATTGCCCATACAATTAGAGATTGTCCTCGTCGCATATCACCCGCAGTAAAAATATTTGGGATATTGGTTTGATATTTTCCATATATGGCTTTATAATTTGAGCGCCCATCTAAATCTATACCTAATTTGTCTGCTAGAGTACTTTCTGGACCAGTAAAACCTAGAGCTAATAGCGCTAAATCACAAGGCCATGTTTTTTCAGTACCTGCTATTTCTATCAATTTAGGTCTTTTACCAGGAATGACTTCCCATTGAACATTTATAGTTTTTAAAGCAATTAGTTTTCCTTCCTTATCCTTTATAAATTCTTTAGTATTAATTAACCAATTGCGCTCTACCCCTTCTTTATGAGAGGAGGAAGTCTTTAATTTTAATGGCCAAAAAGGCCATGGAGTAGAAGCAGAACGATGACCAGGAGGTTTTGGCATAATTTCAAAATTTACAACAGATTTTGCTCCGTGTCTATTTGAAGTACCAATACAATCTGAACCTGTATCACCACCACCAATTACGATTACATTTTTATCAGTAGCCATTATTTGATTTTTCACCTCCTTACCAAACAATACTTTAGTTTGTTGAGTTAAAAAATCCATTGCCTGCACAACACCATCAGCGTCTATACCCTTAGTTGTCAAACTCCTTGCCTTAGTAGATCCTCCACATAAAACAATACTGTCAAATATTTTTAAATCCTCAACAGCATAATTCACACCAACGTTAATATTTGTCTTAAAGATAATACCCTCGGCTTTTAAAATTTTGATTCGTCTATCAATAATTCCCTTTTCCATCTTAAAATTAGGAATACCGTAACGTAATAAACCACCAACCTCATCATCTCTTTCAAAAACAGTAACGGTATGACCAGCCCTATTTAATTGCTGAGCTGCAGCCAACCCTGCTGGACCTGAACCAATAACAGCAATTGTTTTATTTGTTCTACTTTTTGGAGGTTGAGGTTTTATCCAACCTTCTTTAAACGCACGTTCTACAATATTTTTTTCAATATTTTCAATAGATACAGGGTCTTCAATAATTCCTAATACACATGCTTGTTCGCATGGAGCAGGACATAAACGTCCTGTGAATTCTGGAAAATTGTTAGTAGAATGTAATATCCATGAAGCTTTTTGCCATTCTCCTTGATGTACCATATGGTTGAAATCTGGAATTAGATTTCCCAAAGGGCAACCACTATGGCAAAAAGGAATACCACAATCCATACAACGTGAACCCTGTTTTGTAATTTCTTTGTCTAAAAGAGGAACGGTAAACTCTTTATAATTTTTTACACGATCTATTACAGAAGTGTAGGTTTCATCTTGTCTTTCAATTTCTTTAAATCCTGTTACTTTTCCCATGACATTATGCTTTTATTAATTCTTCAAACATTGGTTCTTCTGTTGCGATACGTTCTAAAGCGCGCTTATATTCAGTTGGCATCACTTTCACAAAGTTGTCTAAGCTTGTATCCCAATCAGCTAATAATGTAGCTCCTTTTTTGCTTTCAGTGTATAAAACATGTTTTTCTATTATTGCTTTTAATTCGGCAGCATCTTCCTCAGAAATATATTCGAACTCGATAGTTTCTGTATTACAAAGACCGTTAGAAAATTTGTTTTCTGGATCATATACATAAGCGATTCCACCACTCATACCTGCGGCAAAATTTCTTCCTGTTTTTCCCAAAACAATTACTTTACCGCCTGTCATGTATTCACAACAGTGGTCTCCAACTCCTTCTACAACTGCGGTTGCACCTGAATTACGAACGGCAAACCGTTCTCCTGCAATTCCGTTAATATAGGCTTGCCCATTTACAGCTCCAAACAAACAAACATTACCAACAATGATATTGTTTTCTGCTAAAAAATCTGCTTTGGCTGGTTTCTTTATAATTAGCTTCGCACCTGATAATCCTTTTCCTAAATAATCATTGGTATTACCCTCTAGAGTAAACGATAATCCAAAAGCTCCAAAAGCTCCAAAACTTTGTCCGGCAGAACCTGTAAAGTTGATATTTAAGGTGTCTTCAGGTAACCCTAAATGCCCATAAATTTTTGAAATTTCATTGCTTATAATTGCTCCAACTGTACGATTTGTATTTTTAATTGGATATGCAAGGTTCATTTTTTCTTTTCTATATAAAGCTCTATGAGAGTCTTTTAAAATAGTAAAATCTAAAACATTTTCTAAATTATGATCTTGTTCTTCAGTGTTTTTAACGATCATGTTTTTGTAGGCTGTAGGTCTATGCAAGATGCTAGATAAATCTAATCCTTTCGCTTTGTAATGCTTGATTGCTTTATTTGAATTTATTTTATGTGTTTGACCAACCATCTCAGCTAAGGTTCTATAACCTAATTGAGCCATTATTTTTCTTAATTCTTCAGCTACATAAAAAAAGAAATTAATTACGTGTTCAGGAGTTCCCTTAAAGTTTTTACGCAATTCTTTGTCTTGGGTAGCGATACCAACAGGACATGTATTTAAGTGACATTTACGCATCATAATACAGCCAGAGGCTACTAGAGGAGCGGTCGCGAAACCGAATTCTTCTGCACCTAATAAAGCCGCAATAGCAACATCTCTTCCTGTTTTTAATTGGCCGTCACACTCTACAACAATTCTACTTCGTAAACTATTCATTACCAATGTCTGCTGGGCTTCAGCTAAGCCAAGTTCCCAAGGCAACCCTGCATGTTTTAAAGAAGTTAGAGGAGAAGCTCCAGTACCGCCATCATAACCAGATATTAAAACAACATCTGCTTTGGCTTTTGCAACGCCAGCAGCAATAGTTCCAACACCAACTTCGGAAACTAATTTTACATTAACTCTTGCTTCACGATTTGCATTTTTTAAATCAAAAATTAATTGTGCCAAATCTTCAATCGAATAAATATCGTGATGCGGAGGTGGAGAAATCAGTCCTACAAACGGCGTTGAATTTCTTGCATCTGCAATCCAAGGTAAAACTTTATAGCCCGGTAGTTGACCGCCCTCGCCAGGCTTGGCACCTTGTGCCATTTTTATTTGAATCTCTTTCGCATTTGTTAAATAATGAGAAGTTACCCCAAATCTTCCAGAAGCTACTTGTTTAATTGCAGAGTTTCTGCTATCTCCGTTTATATCTTTTTGAAAACGTTTTCTGTCTTCACCACCTTCACCAGAATTAGACTTCCCTCCAATTCTATTCATAGCAATGGCTAAGTTTTCGTGAGCTTCACGCGAAATAGAGCCATAAGACATGGCACCTGTTTTAAAGCGTTTTACAATCTCTGTCCAATCCTCTACTTCTTCCAAAGGAATAGGATCTAGGTTATCGAATTCAAATAAGCCACGAATAGTCATTAAGCTTTCTGCTTGCTCATTAATAGCATTTGCATAAACATTGTAACTATCTTGGTCACTCAACCGAACAGCTTGCTGCAATTTAGATACGGTAGTTGGATTAAATAAATGACGTTCACCATTTCTTCTCCATCGATAATCGCCACCAATATTTAAACTTAAATTTTTATTAATTTTGTTATCTGGATATGCTTGTTTGTAGCGCTGGTCTATTTCTTTTTCAATTTCATACAAGCCAATACCTTCTATCCTTGAAGCTGTGTAAGGAAAATATTTTTCTACAAATTGGGAGTTAAATCCAACAATCTCAAAAATTTGAGAACCTCTGTAGGAATGTAGTGTAGAGATACCAATTTTGTTCATTACTTTCAAAATCCCTTTTCCAATTGCTGTATTAAAATTATCAACAGCTTTTTGCTCATCCAT
>JABAZK010000073.1:0-1686 GCA_018608485.1 Flavobacteriaceae bacterium
GTTTCGTTTAATTTGTTTGCTATTCTTTTTATGTGTCCTTCGTATGGGAATGATTCAGGAGCAAAAATTGCGCATCTCATATCGTAGGTAGTTGCTAGGTTACAAAATATTTGGTCAATTACATCAGACTTTCCTGAATTTGGTATTCCCGTAACAACTGACCACTCTCCTAAAGACATTTTAAAATATGTATCAGAGTTCGGCAAACCTATTGAATAGTTTTTAACTCCCGCCTCATTATAATTTAAAACCGATTGCCAAATATCATCAACATTTAAAACGCCCTCTAAAGGAAAGTTTTTAGCGCCTTTTATAACGTTCCTTAATGATTCGGCTCCCTTAGATATTAAAATCTCGTTAGCGTCGTTATAATCGCCAAAATCAACGTATTTACAACGATATGCTCCAAACCTTCTTGCAAGTTCTTTTCTGAGTTCAATTCCCGGATTGTCGTTATCTGTGCAAAGTATTATTTCTTTTTTATCTTTAAAGTATTGCCAACAGTTGTCTAAATATTCTAGTCTTTGGCTTCCTTTAGATGCTCCATTTGGAACAGAACAAACAGAATAAATACCCGCCTCGTGTAAAGTTAAAGCATCCATTTCTCCCTCAACAATATAAATTTTGTCCATTTCTTTGATATTGTCAAGGCCATAAAATATAAGTTCCGCACCTGAAACCATTTTAAAATTCTTTTGCGAATCTCTATATTTTACGTTTACAAGTTCATTCTCTCGGTAGTAGTTAAAGTTTACGGCTCTACGCTTTGCGTTTACTTGCGGAAAATACTCCATTGATTGCCCAACCTTCCAATGTTTTAAAGTTGGCTCTGTGATGCCTCTACCCTTAAACCATTCAATAACTGGCTCAGAAATATTTAGTTTGATTTTTTGAGGTACAATATATTCTTGCTTTTTCTCAAATTTTGTAGTTCCACCCCAACCGCAGTTGTGGCAATTCCATAAACCCTTTTCTAAGTCTACTGACAAACATTTATCACGTTTGTTTTTTCTTGTATGGCTACACTTTGGGCATTGTGTTTTAATTTTGCCAGTCGTTTTATTACCGACATCAATATTGAAGTCTTTAAATGTTTTCATTAAGTTTTGTTTGTTTTCGCTAAATTAGAAAAAATATTTTAATTTTTCAAATCTGATATTTGTTTTTTTAAATCATCAATCTTTTGTTGCTTTAATTCTGATAAAAATTTAAGTCTTAAAATATCTAATTTACCAGGTAAAAACCAATCATCAGGATAAGTTACCTCTAAATATCTCTGTATTTCTTTTAATGTTTCTTCCATCACTTTAATTGTTTTGATTTATTAATATTTATTGTCGCTACTTCTTTGTTTGTTAAATTGTTGTTTTCAAAGTCTGTTGTTTTTGGCAAAGGTTTTTTAAACCATTTCAATTTTAGATCCTCCAACTCAAATAAAAAAATTCCTTTCGGTGTGCTATTTATGTAAATTGGAACATCGCCAAACTTTTTTGATTCTTTTATTAGATATTCGTATTTAGGTTTTTCAATTATTAGTTTGTCATAATGCGCAGCTCTGCATTTTAGTTCGATTCTGTTTTTTGTTTCAATATCGTAGCAATCAGATTTTGAAAAATTATCGCTTGTATCAACTAACAAACTATAATAGTTTTTTGATAACCAATCAAACAAATCAGATTCACGCCA
>JABAZK010000073.1:1786-3974 GCA_018608485.1 Flavobacteriaceae bacterium
TTTACTTGTTGCCATCTATAACGTATTTTTTTAATTCTTGAAACTCGTTTGTTTGCAATGTTTGCTTTATATTAAACTCGTACAACTCTCCGCCTTTTGTTTTTGCTCCTAATTCTTTTTGACCAGTTGCCGGGGAAGTATAAATATAATATTCAATAATCCCTTTTATTTTATTATAGCCTATTGGCTTGGTTTTAGAGCGGTAATCATCCATAAACCTATCAATGTACTTTATGCCGTTTTTATCTGTGTTTCTTAATTTAAGAATACTTAAAAAGTTTTTCGCCCAAAATTGGTCATCTCTTAAATCTTTTGCCACATTGTAAACATCTCGTAAATTATATTTATCAATGCGCTGAATTTTATCTAAACATTCCAACCATTTGTTTTTTTGCGCTTTTGTTTTCGGTCTATAATTTAAAGGAAAAAGGCTTATGAAATGTGGAAACGCCTTTTCAGTAATCTCAGTAAATATAGGCGCTTTTACATTTCGTACATTATTCTTTTTTATATTATTTATATTATTATATTTATATATAACCTTGCGCTTTTCGTCAATAGGGGTATTGATCTTTTCGTCAATAGGTATTGCGCTTTTCGTCAATAGGGTAGAAATGTAAATTCTTCTCTCTTTTATGTTCTTTGTACCCTTTTCATAAATCATTTTTATTTTTAGAAATTTATTTCTTTCTAAATTAGAAACCCATCGTGAAACAGTAGATTTTGAAACCTGGTAAAGTTGTGCAAAATATTCATTAGAGGCGTAACAATAGCCTTTTTCATTTGCCAAGGCGGTAAGTTCGCCGTACATTAATTTTTCGTTAGCCTTTAAATTTTTAGAATATCGTACCTCTGCCGGTATAACGGCATAATAGTTTTTCTTGTTTTCCATTTTGAAAAAATATTTTTACAAATTTAGCTGATATTTTATTGAATCGCAAAATTTTCTTAGTTCTTCAAAGATTTTTTTAAAATCTTCCAAAGGTATTTCGCTATCCTCATACTTATACCAAAGCAACTCAATCAGTAGATCAAACTCAACTCGTGTTGATTTTCCGATATAACTATAATTAGTTATTTTATCTGTTGTTGAACTTTGCGTATATCGCACTTTTTGTTTTTCAGCGTCAAAGTAAATGGTTTTATATTGCATTTTTTTTTAATTTTTAAAGTAATTATCGATAGCTTCTTTACAATCGTCAAAGTTATTTAACCAAATAGCCTCCCAATTGCATTTTTCAAGCCATTTAAGCCATTCTTTTTGCTTTGGTGTAGGTTTGTTATACTTATATTTTAATTCTATCGCTAAACCGCTTCTTTTTGAGTTTGGCGTAAAAATAAGTAAATCAGGAATACCCGGCTTTGTGCCAAGATATTTTAATTTGTATTGTTCAAAAGGCGACCTTTTACCCTCATTCATAGGATGCGTAAAAATTGCATCAGGATATTGCATCTGAATATAATTAATCACGGCTCTTTGGAGTAAATCCTCGCCCTTTAAATACTTTTGATATGGATTTGCCCTAGCCATTAAATTGCGTTGTCTAAAACTCCGATTAAATGTCGTATTTCTGAGCGCTCCATTGTAAAAAAAATAATATGGTTTTCCTTACAAATTTTAACTTTGTAATAATCTTTTTTGGTTTGCTCAATTTTAATTTCTAATTCGTCCATAGTAAAGGTTTTTTATTTTGTGTTAATGTTTCTGTTGTAATTAAATCGTCAGATTCAAATTCTGCCAACAACTTTTGTTTTTCTTTTTTATCTAAATAATCGTTTCTTTTCTGTCTTAGTCTTTTTAACTTTATTAAAAGAATATTCATTTCACTTTCAATATCAGAAATTACAACCTCTTGATTCGCCATAAAAAAAATTCCCTCGATTTTGTTGTACATTTCTTTAAAGTGTGGGTCATATCTCAACAAGTCTTTTGCCGTCCTAACGTGATGGACTACTGTTGCGTGATTCATACCTAAAAAACTCCCGACCTTTGCATAACGAAATCCTTTAACCTCGTAAAAGGCAATCAAACAAAATATTTTTTTTACATCAACAACATCTCTAATTCTACTTTTTGATTTAGGATCAAACTTTAAATTTCTTATAATTAAGTTTCTTAATAATTCTAAATTTTCAATCATATAATATTTTATAAAATTAAACTTCCATCTTCTGAAAACTCATTCCA
>JABAZK010000107.1 GCA_018608485.1 Flavobacteriaceae bacterium
ATAATAACTTCTGAGCTTAATTTGACACCCACAACTTTAATATCTCTTGGTAAATTAGGAATTGCTTTCAATCCTTTATAGTCCATAACACCAATTCCTACAGTCACTAAAATTCCTGCTAAGACAGCGGCTGGAATCTTCGAAGCAATAGGCCCTAAACCTAACAATATAACCAACAACATTAAGCCTGCAATCATACCTGATAGTTTTGTTTTTCCTCCAGAATTGATATTTACAACAGTACGTATAGTAGCACCCGCTCCTGGAATTCCTCCAAACACTGCGGCAATACTGTTACCAATTCCTTGCCCTACTAATTCTTTGTTAGGCTTGTGCTTTGTCTTCGTCATATTATCTGCAACTACAGAAGTTAACAATGAATCAATTGCTCCTAGCAGTGCCAAAGTTAATGCTGTAAATATATACGGGGTAAGACTGGAGAGACTAAACTCTGTGAAAATCCCCAAATTTGGAATAGGGAATCCTGTTGGAATTTCTTCAATTGGCCTGTAATTAAGACCAAAACCTACAGATATACCGGTCATTACCACTAATGCAACTAAAGTACTTGGAACAGCAGTTGTAATTCTTTTAAACCCATATATTATAAAAATAGTTCCTAGGGCTAAAATTAATTCTAACCAATTGATAAATTTCAAAGCTCTTGGAAGTACTTTTATCGTACCTAATACCCCCGAAGCTTCCTTAGAGGCAAGATTTTTACTTTCTTTAATAATATCAGCCTCAATAATACTTTCACCTTCTGATACAGCATTTTTAAAATCGCCTAATGTAAGTGTTTTTGTATCATTGTTGTTTTTAGTGTCTTTAAGATATCTATTTAAAACTACTTCTTCAACTTGGGTTTCAAATTGCTTCACAAATTCAACATCTTCTTTAGCATTATATCCTATAGAAGGTAAAATTTGAGTAACTAATATAATAACTCCAATTGCAGTCATAAATCCAGAGACCACCGGATAAGGGATATATCTAATATATTTTCCCAAACCAGCTGCTCCTAAACCAATTTGCATAAGACCAGACAGCAAGAAAACAGTTAAAATAATAGGTAATGCTTTCTCTACATCACCATTGTTTGCTGCAATAATACCTGCAATTACGACCATACTTACAGCTGTCATTGGTGCTGTTGGACCCGAAATTTGTGTTGGAGTTCCGCCAAAAAGGGCAGCAAAGAAACTAATGAAAATAGCACCATACAGACCTGCATCAGGACCTAATCCTGAAGAAACACCAAAAGCAAGAGCTAATGGTAATGCAACGATACCAGCGGTGATTCCACCAAAAAGGTCGCCACGAACATTTGAAAATAGATTTTTCATATTTTAGTGTTAAAAATTTATAAATGTGATGAGATTAATTTGATCTCTACTAGAGGTTTCGAAAATTTGATTCATATACCCAACTTCTAGTTTAATCCCTGAGTTAATTTTATATCCTAAACCTCCATAAACTCTATTTCTATCGTATACATTGGAGGCTCCATTTAGGAAGATTTCATTGTAAGCGGATAGATAGTATTTTGAGTCTTTAAAAGGAATATTAAGCCCTAAGAAATAACGAAAACGAGTTTTAAAATCATTTGCTACAAAACGCTGCTCAAAACGATAGCGATGTTGCAGACTTAGTTTTCCAATATTATGTTTTGAGATAAATTGTTGAAAAATTCGATGTTCTTCCACAGTAATTTTTTCATCTTCGTCTCCAGTATAGTTTTCAGAGTTTATGTATCCGTAACCAAGTAGTAAATTACTTTTTTCACCAATTTTATAACCCAAACCAGTTCTAAGTAATAACTGCTCTAGATTTCCAATGGCATTGTAATTTCTATATTGAATTTCATGATGAAGATTCCATTTAGAGTTTAGTTGTTTGCTACCAATATAAACTAACCAATTACCAGGGCCGTTTTCTTGACTAATTCCCGAAAAAGGGATCGAGAATAATACAATAACGAGAATAAGTTTTTTCATGAGGCGTTTATTCATAAAAGGTTACTGAGCCATCTTTGATATCATACATAGCTCCAATAATTTTAATTTCTCCTTGTGTTTCCATATCTTTTAAAACAGCACTTTTCTCTCTAATATTTTCTATTGTCATGTAGACATTTTTTTCTGCCACATTATTAACAAATTCAATATTTCCAGAATTTCTTTTACTTGCATCTGTTGGTTCTGATACTGATTCTACTGCAGGTTTTAATTTACTGAGTAAAGTTGTTAAATTACCAAGTTTAGCATCGTCACAAGCACCCTTCACAGCTCCGCAAGCTGTGTGTCCAAGAACAACAATCACTTTAGTTCCTGCAAGTTTACATGTAAATTCCATACTACCTAGAATATCTTCATTCACAAAGTTTCCAGCAATTCTAATACTAAAGATATCACCAATTCCTTGGTCAAATACTAATTCTGCAGAGACTCTAGAGTCTACACAGTGTAATATTGTAGCAAAAGGATATTGTCCTGTACTAGTTTCAGATACTTGAGCAAGTAAGTTTCTTTCTACTTCTTTATTTGTTTGAAACCGTTTATTTCCTTCTTTTAATAAGTTAATGGCATTAACAGGAGAAATGGCTGCTTGTGTTTCTTTTGTAAGAGCTTTCATTATAGTTTGTTTAGTGTTAATCGAATAATAAATTTGAAGATGGTTCTATTTTTATAAAAATAAACCATATAAAGAGTTGTTAAAAAGGCTTAGCCTTTTATTATATAAGAGATTTTTCAGGAGGTGGACTATTCAGTTCTGTTAAACTAAAAGTATAGTTTCTTGAAAGGAATCGGATTTTTTTATTTTTTTTAAGATCTAAAACTGTTCCGACTTTATCGTTTATGTAGTATATTTTAACTTCTATATCTTTCAGAGATTCGTTTCCTTTATTTTCTTTTTCTTCTTCTCCATAGTCAACTATTTCAGTTATTTCTACATTGAACTCATGTAAATTGATAAATGTTGGCGAAACAATTGAAGCCAGGATTATCACAGAGAAGAAGAAAGTTATAATAGCTTTACTCATATTAAAAATAAAAAACAAAGGTACAACGTTGGGTGTAAATTTTTTAAGTTTATTTTAAAATTTGTGAATAATTTTTATTTCTTGGGAACTAATCCAACCGATTTTTCCATCAGCAATTCTAATTTTTTTCCAATTATCTACGCTGTCTAAGACTAGTACTTTTGTACCTTCATGAAGCATGAAAATTTTATCACTATTCATAGTAGGGGCATTTTTAACTTCGCTTTTTTCACTAAATATAATAGCCTCCACTGTTGAATTTACATAAGAATATTCTTTTACTGTAAAAAAGGAGGTTATTAGTAATAAAAGGAAACTAATAATGCTTGTTATAAAAAATAATCTTTTTTTAGATGGAGTGAATGAAAAGTAGAAAAGAAGAAAAAACAACGATCCAATTATAGAAAAGGCAACAGCAGATAAAGCCCATTCGTTAAAAGATAATTTTTTAATAATGGTTGCATCTAGCTTTTGGAAAATTGTTAACGGGATTTCCTCGATATTATCTACAGTAAGTCTTTTAGCAAAGACTAGGTTTGTTTGGGCGTCTTCATTTAAAGGATCTAGAAGTAATGCTTTTTCATAATTAAAAATAGAGGCAGCTACTTGATTTAGTTTGTAATAACAATTTCCTAAGTTATAGTATAATTCAGAGGAAGAAAGACCAAGATCCTCTATTTTTTGATAGTGCATGATTGCTTCAGAATAGTGTTCTAATTTGTATTCCTCATTTCCTTTAATGAATAATTCTTCTGCTGTTTGTGAAAACAGATTCTGAGCTATGAAAACTAGTAAAATAAGTATTTTTTTCATTTTACAATTGCTTGTCTATTTGTGTAATTACTAACTTTGCCTTTTCATAATCATCCTTCATTTCAACATCTGATACAGGAGAGTATCTTGCCATATCACAACTATTAAAAACTTG
>JABAZK010000089.1 GCA_018608485.1 Flavobacteriaceae bacterium
GTAATATTGATGTCACTATTCTTATTTTTTGTGTACTTATTTAAAATTTTTCTTAAAAACAAGAAAGCCAACCGTTTTGCTATTACAAATAAAATGATTGATAAAAGGATCAATATTATAAATGCAAAATATTGCCAAATTTCAACCGATAAAATTTCTTTATGTCCAACACCAGGAATGATTTCTTGAATTTTTTCAATGTACCAAGGAAAGGTTTCAGCATATATAAAATCTATATTTTCTAGGGTTTCAGTGGAATAATACCAAAAATCACCCTTCTTTTCAACTGATACAAGAGGCATTCTTTCAGGAAATAAAACAAATTTGTGCTGAGTTAAAAAAGCAGTACTATCTTTATAATTAGCATTATCAGAAATTAAATTAAAATCTACTTTTAATCCTTTTCCATCTAAAATTCTTTTAATTTTTATAGCTGCCTCAATTGAGTTTTTCTCATCCAATCCATATATAGTTTTGGCAGCATTATTTGGTTGGTAAGAATTATTTTGCAAAAAATAAACATGTGTATACACCGTAGCTCTTGGGCTAGACAAGTCTACTACTGGAGCTTTTTGACCAAAAGCATAACAAGAAACAAATAGCAGTAAAAACAGTAATTTTTTCATATATAAATTGTTAATGATACGTTAATTGAAAAATCAAATTTAAACCTTTTATGATTTTATTGGTCAAAAAAATAAAAAATAAACCATTTAAAAAATACATCATGGCAAGAATTGTAAGTCTTTTAGCACTATTTATTTGTTTTTCTTTAACTATAAATGCACAAAAAAAACAATTTTTTAAGAATAAAAAAAGGTTAACAACTGAACAACTCACTACACTAAAAGTTAAAAAAATGACTTTAGAACTTGAGTTATCTGAAATACAACAGAATAAATTAACTCAAGTTATTAAAGAATTAATTTCAGAACGCAGCGCTCAACTGGATAAAAAGAGGGAATTAAAAAATGAAGTCAAAAAAATTAATCCAAATGAACGCTATCAAATGGCTAATAAAATTTTAGATCGTAAAATCATGTTTCAAAAAGAGATGAGAACCATTCTAAATGAAGAGCAATTTAAAAAGTTTAAAACTCTTAAAAAAAAGAGAAATGAGAAAATGAAAAAGAAAAGACATCAGAAAAAATAAATGAAAGAGAAAATTAATATTTTTTTTAGGGCTTGGTGTCAAAATCACTAAGCCTTTTTCTATTCTTTAAACCAACTAGAGTAATTAATATAACTATCAGCAATCCTATCAATTTCTCCAAAAATCATTTCTTGTGAAATATTTTTTATCTTTTTTGCTGGGACCCCAGCATATATACTACCACTTTCTACCCGAGTATTTTTTGTAACAATTGCACCGGCCGCAATAATTGAGTTACTTTCTATCACGCAATCATCCATAACAATACTACCCATTCCAATTAAAACATTATCATGAATAGTACAACCATGAACAATAGCATTATGACCTATTGAAACATTATTACCAATAGTTGTGGGTGATTTTTTATAAGTAGCATGAATGACAGCTCCATCTTGTATGTTTACTTTATTTCCAATTTTTATATAATGAACATCACCTCTAACAACTGCATTAAACCAAACACTACATTGAGTTCCTATAGAAACTTCTCCAACGATAGTAGCATTTTCTGCAATATAGCAGTCTTCTGATATTTTAGGATGTTTCCCTTTCACAGGTTTAATAATTTTCATTTTAGAGTATTTATTTTATTCTAGATTATTTGATAGTAAGTTGTTGACCAATAGAAAGATTATTAGTAGAAAGATTGTTTGCATCCTTAAGATTTTTTATGGTAGTTTTAAATTTCCTAGCTATAGAATATAATGTATCTCCCTTTTTAACTTTATAATTTTGGTGGGGACTTTTTTTTGATTTAGTGATTGTTTTAACCTGACTTCTTTTTGTTTCTTTTTTTATTTTTTTTAAATCTTTTTCACGAAACTTATCGAACTCATATAATTTATAATCTTCAATAATTTTAATTAGTTTTTTAGGATACTTTTTATCTGTAGCATACCCAGCTTTTTTTAGACCTTTTGCCCATCCTTTATAATCTGATTTTCTTAATTTAAATAAGCTAGCGTAACGCCTTCTTCCACTCAAAAATTTTGAATGATCTTCGTAAGAACTCTGAACGTATTTATACTTTCTAAAACATTCACCTTTTTCATCATCATCATGAAAAACACGGCCTCCTTTCCAACCTGTGTGGCATTTAATTCCAAAATGATTGTTAGATTTAGAAGCCAATTGACTTCTTCCATTTCCTGATTCTAAAACACCTTGAGCAAGAGTAATACTTGCAGGTATTTTATATTTATGCATTTCTAAAACAGCTAATGAAGCATATTTTTTAATATATTGAAGAGTGTATTTATTTAGTGGTTTGTTTCCTTTTTCTAGCTTCTTAACGTGTTGTGACTGTTTTACTGACGGTAATTTTTTAATTTGAGTTTCGTTAGCTTTTGACTGACTCCTTTTCTTAGCAGAGGTAGTTCTACTTGAGCTACAACTAGCGAGAAAAAGCATACAAAAAGCCAAAAGAAATAGTTTACTCCTCATTTAAAATATTTTTAAATCACTCTTTTTTTTCATTAATAACTCATTAAATCCGTCTATCCCCTGTAAACCTCCAGTGTGAACTATCAGAATTTTACTTCCAGCCGGAAATAGTTTATTTTTAATCATATCTACCACACCATACATCATTTTACCTGTATATATTGGATCTAGAGGTATTTTTGTTATTTTTTTAAATCTATTGATAAAATGAATAAGTTCATCGGTATATTTACCATAACCTCCAAAATGATAATCATTAATTAACTCCCAATTATTTTTAAATTTAGAGTATCTCTGTACTTCGTTTTTTAAAAAACCGCCCTTTAATGCTGGAAATCCCAAGATTTTTTGATGCTTTTGAGCACTATTAATAATTCCAGAGATCGTTCCTCCAGTACCTACACAAGAACAAATATAATCAAACTGATAATCTTCTTTTTCTAAAATTTCTTCACATCCCTTTACGGCTAAATCATTTGTACCTCCTTCAGGAACTAAATAGAAATTTTCATACTTCTCTTGAAGTTTATGCAGAAAACGTGCTGAAGTCTTATTTCTATAGTCCTCTCTTGAAACAAACTCGAATTTCATCCCTAACTCAGAGGCTATTCTAAGAGTAGGATTAGTCTCTAATGTTTTAGAGCTATTTATTACTAATTCTTCTCCTCTTATCACACCTACCGTTTGTAAATTTTTTAAATTTCCGGCTGCAGCTGTTGCTAGAATATGGTTAGAAAAAGCACCACCAAATGTAAGAAGCGTTGTGTGTTTTTGTTTGACAGCTTCTTGAATATTATATTTTAATTTTCTGAATTTATTTCCAGAAACTAAGGGATGAATCTGATCTTCTCTTTTAATAAAAATCTGGCAATCAATATCTGATAATTCAGGAAGAACTACCTCTTGATTTTTTATAGATATTTGAGTGTTAAAGTTCACAAATAAAGATCATAAATTATGAAAATTTTTCAACCTCTTCTTCAATTAATTCCCAATCTGACATTAACAACTCTACTTGTGCTTTTTTAGCTTTGTAATTTTTAAAAAAATTAGGCTTCCTAGAAAGCTCATCATAGTTTTCCGCTAATTGAGTATCAATCTTTAAAATTTCAGATTCTAAGTCACCTATCTGACCTTCAATTTTTGTTAGCTTATTTTTTAATTTACGAAGTTTTTTCTCTTGTTCTCTAGATAAATCATTTTGTTTTTTTAAAACACTTTTATCAACTTTGAGAATAGTCCTTTTTTCAGCTTCGCGAAGATTTTCCATTTTATGCTGTTCAAGGAAGTAATCTATATCTCCTAAATACTCTTTTATCACTTTATCTTTAA
>JABAZK010000168.1 GCA_018608485.1 Flavobacteriaceae bacterium
GATCAGAAAATAATTACAGGAGGAATTATCTATATAGATAATTATGGCAATATTATAAGTAATATCAATAAAAAACTCTTTGTTGAAATAGGGAAAGGAAGAAATTTTAAAATTTCTGCAGCAAAATATACTTTCACAAAAATAGTTAATAAATATAATGAAGTTCTGGGTGAAAACAGATCAGATACTCGTCAATTTGACGGAAGTAAATTAGCTCTTTTTAATTCAGCTGGCTATTTAGAAATTGCTATTTACAGAAGTAATTTAAATACAGTTGGGGGTGCCTCTACTCTACTTGGTTTAGGTTATAGAGATACAATAACCATAGAATTTAATTAAGTAAAATGCTAGTTAGAATTGTAAAGATGAGCTTTCATCAAGAACACATAGAAACCTTCCTTTCTAATTTTAATAAAAAAAAAGAAGAAATAAGAAAAAGCGCTGGTTGTAATTTATTAGAATTGTATAGAGATAAAAACGATTCTTCTATTTTTTTTACCTATAGTTATTGGGAATCTGAGGAAGATTTAAATGAATACAGAAAATCTGAATTATTTAATGAAATTTGGTCTAAAACTAAGGTGTTATTTAACTCAAAACCACATGCATGGAGTGTTGAAAAAATGATTAGTTTAAGCTAATGGGAAAATTTAATTTTAAACACTTCCCAGAATTGATTTCTAGAAAAATCCCTCAAAGTATTGCGGAAACCACTAAATTTATAACTGAGTTAAACAATCGATTTGATAATAATAGAATATTTAAACTAAAAAAATAAAAATAGCCTAACAATGCTTGCCATTTTTAAAAAAGAATTCAACTCATTTTTCACCTCAACAATAGCTTATTTAACTATTGGAATGTTTTTATTAATAAATGGATTATTTCTCTGGGTATTTGATGACGATTTTAATATTTTAAATGCAGGGTTTGCAGATCTTACTAGTTTTTTCTATTTAGCTCCATGGATATTAATTTTTCTAATACCTGCAATCACTATGAAAACATTTGCAGATGAATTTCGTTCTGGAACTATTGAAATTTTAAAAACAAGACCTATTACTAATGTAACTCTTGTTCTGGGGAAGTTTTTTGCAATTTTAACCTTACTTATTATAGTTCTAATTCCAACATTTGTCTATGCGTATTCTATACATGAATTAGGAAATCCTGTGGGAAATTTAGATTATGGAAGTATTAGTGGATCATATTTAGGTTTGTTTTTATTAGCTAGTTCTTTTGCATCAATTGGAATATTTACCTCAACTCTTAGTAAGAATCAAGTTGTTGCTTTTCTATTAGGAATTTGTATGGTCTTCTTATTCTATTACGGATTTGATGCTGTTTCTAGTTTATTTGGAGATTATTCTTACACCATAAAATTACTTGGGATGAACGAACACTACAAGAGTATTAGTAGAGGTGTAATTGATTCTAGAGATCTCTTATATTTTATGAGCATTATTATTTTCTTTTTATTTGTCAGCAAACAAAAACTAACCAATGAGTAAAAAGTTAATACATACGACATTTTTGCTTGTTGCACTTGCATTATTAAATATTGCTAGTCAAAGTTATTATAAGAGAATAGATTTAACTTCAGATCATAGATATACATTAGCACCTATAACAAAAGAGGTTATTCTAAATGTAAACAAAGAACTTATCATTACTCTTTATTTAGAAGGCGACTTCCCCTCAGAGTTTAAACGTTTACAAATAGAAACTAAACAGTTTTTGGAAGAATTGAGCAGTGAGAATTCTTTTATTAAAACTCAATTTATTAGCCCAGACAACCAAAGAGAGCGTTTAATTAAAGCTGGAATGATACCAAGTCAATTAACTGTAAAGGAAAATGGCAAATTATCTAATACCATAATTTTCCCTTGGGCAGAAATCACATACAAAAATAAAACGACCATAGTCTCTTTGCTTTCAAACGATATGGTACAAACCCAAGAAGATCAGTTGGAGACTGCTGTTGAAAATTTAGAGTTTTCTTTTGTAAGTGCCATACACAAATTACAAGAACAAAAGCAAAAAAAAGTTGCAGTTCTTTCTGGGAACGGAGAACTACAAGACATCCAATTGTATTCTTTTTTAAGTGAAATAACAAAGAAATATCGATTGGCAAAATTTACATTAGATTCTGTTGAAAGGAATCCAACTAAAAGCGTTAAAGATCTTCAAAAATTTGACCTTGCCATTATAGCGAAGCCAACAAAATTATTTTCAGAGAAAGAAAAGTTGGTACTTGATCAATTTATTATAAACGGTGGAAAGACATTGTGGATGTTGGAAAATATTCAGGCAGATACAGATAGTCTATACAATGGTGGTAAAATGTTGGCCTATCCAAGAGATCTTAATCTAACTGATTTATTCTTTTCTTATGGATTACGTGTTAACGCAACATTAATTCAAGATTTGTATGCTGCAAAAATTCCATTAGCAACAGGAAACATAGGAAATAAACCTCAATTTCAAAATTTAAATTGGTTTTATCACCCATTAGTTTCTGGAAACCCAACACATGCAATAACTAAAAATATAGCCCCTGTAAGGTTGCGATTTGCTAATCAAATAGACACCATACAAAACAAGTTGAAAAAGACACCTTTGCTAATGAGTTCAATGTTAACAAAGAAGACTGGGACGCCTGCTATCATAGAGTTAGAAAGTATCGCTAATGAGCCCAAAGAAGAAGAATATTCATCAGGATTTAATATATTTAGTTTACTCGTAGAAGGAGATTTTAATTCTATGTATGCAAAAAGAATTAAACCATTTGAATTAAATAAATTCAGAAAAAAAAGCAACCACAATAAAATGATTATTATTTCCGATGGAGATATCGGAAGAAATCAAATTAAAAAAGGAAAACCCTTTGATTTAGCAGAAGATAAATGGACAGGAGAGATGTTTGGTAACAAAGAATTTTTATTAAATGCAGTAGATTATTTATTAGATGATACTGGAGTGATTGAACTAAGAAATAAAAATTTAAAAATTAATCTATTAGATAAAAAGAGAGCATTTGAAGAACGAACTTTTTGGCAGTTTATTAATATTGCATTACCCCTTTTTATTTTATCAATTTTTGGATGTGTTTTCCACTATTTAAGAAAAAGAAAGTATTCTTAAATTTCTAACAAGTTATCATGAATAAATTGATAATTCAGATTTTCTTGTAACTTTTTTGAACTAATTATTTTATAATTCAATTGTGAATTTTCTTCAAATATTGGCATCTCAAAATTCAAACTATTTCTCGCATTTATATAAAAATCTTTTCTAGTTGGATGATCGTTACTAGAAGCATTAAAAGTTGTATTCCAACAGTTTTGATCAATAATTTCATGAATAATATTAATACAATCCTCCTGGTGTATCATATTCACAAACCCATTAGGCTGGGGTATTATTTTACCATTTTTAAACCAACTTCCTGGATGTCTACCAGGACCAAATAATCCAGCAAAACGAATAATTGTTGTTTCAAAAAATGTGTTATTTTTAAAAAGATTTTCAATTTCTGAGAGAGGTGTATTCATTGTTTCTGTTTCTTCAGTAACTATAGAGTTTGATGCTGGATATACTGAAGTGGAACTAATAAAAATAACTTTTTGAATCGATGAAATTTCAATTTGTTCAATGAATCGCTCATATGCATCTATGTCCTTTAAGGTTATGGCTATCAAAAGAATATCTGATGCTAAGAATAAATCAAACTCTTCAAATTCAGTAATATCTATACAGTAAGATTCTATTCCTAAAGATTCTAATTCTTGAATTTTAATCTCAGAGGTTGTAGATCCTTTAACTAAAAAACCATCATTCAATAAAGAAACTGCCATGGGTTTCCCTAACCAACCACATCCAAGTATGCTAACATTCTTCATCGCAACAATTT
>JABAZK010000096.1 GCA_018608485.1 Flavobacteriaceae bacterium
TCTTAGTAACTACCACCATGAATGTAGATTCAGGTATTTCTAAGAAATTATCAGAGAAACCACCACCAGATTACAAACCACCTGTTATTAAGGAGAAAAATATCTTTGAAGTAAATATCAACAGAAATAATGATTTACTTGTAGAGGGTGAAATAATGGTTATTGATGACTTAAAAGAAGCTGCTGTCAAATTTATTGACAATGGTGGAGGTGATGGAAAACCAGGTGAAGACGGTACTCCAGGGTTGCCCTGTGACTATTGTGAAGGTGAAAGAAGCCCGTCTTCTTCAGATCACCCTAACAAAGCAATTATTTCTGTTCAAAGTGACAGAGGTACTGAGTATGGTACGTACATTGAAGTTCAAAACGAGTTGTTAAAAGCTTATACTATTTTGAGAAATAGACTATCTCAACAACGTTATGGAATTTTGTATACAGAGTTAGAAAAAAGATATAAAGATAGTAGAGGATCAGATAAGGAAGAATTGAAGAAAAAAGTTGAGGATATCAAAACTAGTTTCCCTCAAATTATTTCCGATGCTGAACCAACTTCTGCTAATTAATTTTAAAACCTTCGATAGATGTCTAAGTTTAAAAAGAAGAAAAAAGGGATGCCTGCTGTAAATACAGCTTCATTACCAGATATTGTTTTTATGTTGTTATTTTTCTTTATGGTAACTACTACAATGAGAGAAACTTCTTTACAAATTGAAGCACCAAGATTACCAAGTGCTACTGAGATAAAGAAATTAGAACACAAGAGTTTAGTGAGTACCATATACGTTGGTAAAGCTAAAGATGCAAAATATGGTACTGCCTATAATAGAATTCAACTAAATGATAAGATTGCAACACCAGAAGATGTGCCATCGTTCATTTTAAGAGCAAGGGAAGAGGTCTCTGAAGGGGAAATTCCTTTTATGACTACTTCTATAAAAGCTGACAAAGAATCTAGTGTAGGAACGATTACAGACATTAGAATAAAATTAAGAGATGTAAACGCTTTAAAACTTAGTTATTCTACCCAAACAGGAGCAGATAACTAACAGAATTAGTAAATTATATTAAAAAAGGGAATACAAATTTTTGTATTCCCTTTTTTATGTCCTAATTTTAAAAAATTAGAATAGCTATCTATGAAGAAACTAATTTTCTTTTTTTTTATTGGATGTTCAAGCATCGCATTTTCTCAAAAAGATTCTTTGCAGCTTGGTTCTAAATATGCAGAGGATCAATTGTATTTTTTAATTTCTTATAATCAATTATTTGATCAGCCGTCACTAGTTAAGGGAAGTGGTTTTTCCTACGGTTTGTCTGCAGGTTTTATGAAAGACCTTATTTTAAATAAAAAGGGTAGTATTTCTATGGCCCTTGGGTTTGGTTATAATTATGATTTATTAAATCATGGCCTTACCATTGCTAAGGAAAATAATGAAGTTACTTTTCAAGTAGATAATTCAGGTGCCATAAACACACTTACTATCCATAATTTAGAATTTCCATTTGAATTTAGATGGAGAGATTCAGATGCACAAACCTATAAATTTTGGAGAGTTTATATGGGAGTAAAGGCCAGTTACAATGTATCTAATAATTTTAAATTTACAGACCAATCAAATTCTTTTTCTTATAAAAATGTATCAAGATTTAATTCATGGCAATATGGGCTTACGCTCTCTGTTGGATATGATGTTTTTACAGCACATATGTATTATGGATTAACACCCATGTTAAAAGACACCATGCTTGGAACAACCGATATTTCCTCTAAGACAATGAGAATAGGATTGATTTTTTATTTCCTTTAAGATAAAGTAATATTCTCTTTTTTATTTAGATCACTTCAGAGAAGAATAAAACAAACTGACATACAATTCCAAGCGAAAAACCTACAAGAAGTTCTACCGGAGTGTGTGCTTTCAAATACAATCTAGAACTTGCTAAAATTCCAGATAAAATAACCAGTACAATTATGATTGGCAATAAAGGCAAATTATTAAAATTTGTCATAATTAAAAAAAACCCTAGCATACTACCCATAGAAACTAAATGTAAGCTAGATTTTAATTTTACACTAAAAAGGATATAAATACATGCTAAGCTTAGGGAAGTTCCAAAAAAGAGGGTGCCTAAATTTCTTATTGTTGGAATCTGTATGATAGTACTTCCTAAAAAATATAAAATTACAATCATAAAAATAACAGGGAAACGTCTTTCTTTAATGGTTGAAACTTCATAATCTTTTATAATCATGAATCTTTTTAAAAAAATCAATAATAACAATGGAACTAGATAGGTAAGCACAAAAACTAACCCCAATACAATTAATTGCATTCTCTTTTCAAGAGATTGTGAAATAAAAGTGAAATATAATAAAACACCTATAGTTGGTAAAACAATAGGATGTAGAATGGTAGATATAATTTTATGTAACCTCATTTACATTTCCTTTCTCAAACGAGCTACAGGTATGTCTAATTGCTCTCTGTATTTGGCTACTGTTCTTCTGGCTATAGGATACCCTTTCTCTTTTAAAAGAGCAGATAATTTATCATCTGTGTAGGGTTTCCTCTTATCTTCTTTATGTATGACAGTTTCCAATATTTTTTTAATTTCTCTTGTAGAAACATCTTCTCCTTGGTCATTTTTCATAGATTCAGAAAAGAATTCTTTTATTAATTTTGTGCCGTAAGGAGTTGAAACATATTTACTGTTGGCAACTCTAGAGATTGTAGAAACATCCATATTAATAATATCTGCGATATCTTTCAAAATCATTGGTCTCAACTTTCGCTCATCACCAGTTAAAAAATAATCATATTGATATTGCATAATGGCGTTCATGGAAATTAACAGCGTTTGTTGACGTTGTTTGATGGCATCAATAAACCATTTAGCAGCATCTAATTTTTGTTTAATAAAAAGGACTGCATCTTTTTGAGACTTACTTTTTTCAGTAGATTCTTGATAGCCTTTAAGCATATTATGGTATTCTCTTGACACATGAAGTTCTGGGGCGTTTCTTGAGTTAAGAGTCAAATCTAATTCACCATCTAAAATTTTAATGCTAAAGTCTGGAACAATTTGTTCTGCAACTTTATTATTACCAGCATAGGAGCTACCTGGTTTTGGATTTAATTTAGAGATTTCTGTTATCGAATCTTTAAGAGTTTCTTCATCAATATTAAATTTTTCAAGTAGTTTCTTAAAGTGTTTTTTAACGAAGTGATCAAAGGCCAATTCTAAAATTTGAATAGCTAATACTCTAGTAGTTGTTTCTTTTTTTGATTTTAATTGAATGATTAAACATTCTTTTAGGTTTCTAGCACCAACTCCTATGGGATCTAATGTGTGAACAACATTTAAAAGAACTTTTTCAACTTTTTCTTCTGTTGTAAATATGTTTTGAGTAAAAGCTAAATCATCTACTAAATCTGCTAAATCTCTTCGTATGTAGCCACTATCATCTATACTTCCCACTAAAAATTCTGCAATAGCATTTTCTTCATCGTTAAGTCTAAATGTATTTAACTGCTCTCGTAAAGATTGATGAAATGTTTTTCCTGCCGCATAAGGAACATGTTTCTCTTCATCATCTGAAGAATAATTATTCGCTTGTGTTTTGTAGTTTGGAATTTCATCATCACTTAGATAATCATCAATATTGATGTCTTCAGTATCTATTTTTTCGGTCCCATCATCTTCAAAATCGTTTTCTAAACTTTCTTCAAAGTCATCAGACTCTTCTTTTCCTGTGTCTAATGCAGGATTTTCTTCAATTTCTTGCTTTAGTCGTTCTTCAAAAGCTTGAGTTGGCAATTGAATCATTTTCATTAATTGAATCTGCTGAGGAGATAGCTTTTGGGAAAGCTTAAAGTTTAGACTTTGTTTTAGCATGTTCTAAAGGTACA
>JABAZK010000033.1 GCA_018608485.1 Flavobacteriaceae bacterium
ATACGGTTGGAACTGGTATTGGAGTTTGGGGATTAAGCAAGAACATTGGATGGGCATGGGATATTACCAACTTTGTATGGTGGGTAGGTATTGGTCATGCTGGTACTTTAATATCGGCGGTACTTTTATTATTCCGTCAAAAATGGAGAATGGCTATCAACCGTTCTGCAGAAGCAATGACAATATTTGCCGTTTTTCAGGCTGGTTTGTTTCCAATTATTCACATGGGTCGTCCTTGGAATGCCTACTGGGTATTACCCATTCCAAATCAATTTGGATCATTATGGGTAAACTTTAATTCTCCATTACTGTGGGATGTATTTGCCATTTCAACATATCTTTCGGTATCACTAGTATTCTGGTGGACGGGATTATTACCAGATTTTGCAATGATTCGTGATAGGGCAGTTAAACCTTTTCAAAAGAAAATATATTCACTATTATCATTTGGATGGTCTGGTAGAGCGAAAGATTGGCAACGATTTGAAGAAGTATCTTTGGTCTTAGCTGGTTTAGCTACTCCATTAGTACTTTCTGTTCACACCATAGTATCTATGGACTTTGCGACATCAATTAATCCAGGTTGGCACTCAACAATTTTCCCTCCTTATTTCGTAGCAGGAGCAATCTTTTCAGGATTTGCTATGGTTCAGACCTTATTAGGAATCATGCGTAAAGTGACTAATCTAGAAGCTTATATTACTCGTCTTCATGTAGAGTATATGAATATTGTTATTATTTTAACTGGAGGTATTGTAGCCGTAGCATATGCTACTGAATTTTTTATCGCTTGGTATACAGGGTCTCAATATGAAGATTATACCTATTTATCTGTAGGATCTGCAACAGGTCCTTATGCATGGGCATTTTGGTCGTTAATTATTTTTAATATTTTAACACCACAATTACTTTGGATTAAGAAAATAAGAAGAAGTTTTATATGGTCTTTTTTAATATCTATAGCAATTAACATAGGAATGTGGTTTGAGCGTTTTGATATTATTGCCATTGTATTGAGTAAAGGACATTTACCATCTACATGGTGGCGCTTTGAGCCCACATTTGTTGATGTAGGAATATTTATAGGAACCATTGGATTCTTTTTCGTTTTATTTTTATTGTACGCAAGAACATTCCCTGTAATTGCACAAGCAGAGGTAAAAACAATCTTGAAGTCTTCAGGTGAGAGTTATAAAAAATTAAGAGACGATAATCATGAGTAGTAGTAAAGTAATTCACGCATTTTACAATGATGATGAAGTTGTACTAGATGCTGTTAAGAAAGTAAAGGCAGCAAATCATCATATCGAAGAAGTATTTTGTCCATTTCCTGTTCACGGATTGGATAAAGCCATGGGCTTAGCACCAACAAGGATAGCCATTACATCTTTTATGTATGGTATTACTGGATTAGGAATAGCCATATGGTTAACTTATTATACAATGATAGCAGACTGGCCTCAAGATATTGGAGGAAAACCAAGTTTTAGTTGGGCAGAAAATATGCCAGCATTTGTTCCAATCATGTTTGAGTTGACCGTTTTTTTTGCAGCTCACTTAATGGTTATCACATTTTATATGAGAAGTAGAATCTGGCCTTTTAAAGCAGCTGAAAATCCAGATCCAAGAACAACAGACGATCATTTTTTAATGGAAATTGAACTTCATGATAATGAAGAAGAGTTAATGAAATTATTAAATGAAACTGGAGCTGTAGAAATTAACGTAGTAGATAAGCACTAATTCATGAAAAAGTATATCAAATTAAATATCGCACTTTTAGTCTTAGTAACCATCCTTTCTTGTTCAGATAAACGAGAAAGACAATATCAATACATGCCTGATATGTATGTGGCTGTTCCTTACGAGGCAGATGCTGAAAAAGGAACTACCGGATATTCTTCTAACCTAAAACCTGTGAATGGAACAATTGCAAGAGGAGTTGTACCTTACGAATATGCAGATACGAACGCAGATTATGAAAAAGCTAAATCTGAATTAACATCTCCATTGATTCAGGATGAAATTTCTTTAGAAAAAGGTAAAAAAATGTATACGATTTACTGTGTTTCTTGTCATGGAAAAAAAGGAGATGGTAACGGATATTTGTCTCAAGCTGAAAAGTTTATTGGAATACCAAGTTATAAAGACAGAGATATTACAGAAGGAAGTATCTATCATGTAATTATGCATGGAAAAAACCTAATGGGTTCTCATTCATCGCAAATCACGCATGATGAACGTTGGCAGATAGTACAGTATGTTGGAAAACTGCGTAACGATTTATTGAAATAAGTACAAAAGAAGAATACGAAAGATATGTATCAATTCTCAGGTAAATTAAAAATGTTCTCAATAGCTCTAATTGTATTAGGGGCATTGGGTATAGGTCTAGGTTTTTATAACGCACCATCTACAGTAGAAGAAGCTATGGAGATGGTTGCTAGCTCTGATCATGGAGATGGTCATGGTGATGAAACTTCACACGGATCTGCTTCAAAAGAAGAGCATTCATCACAATCGCATACAAATGAAAATCATTCTTCAGAAACACACAAAACTGAAGATGTTCATTCAGAAAATCACAATGAAGCATCAAAAGATGCTCATGTAACAGGAGGTCATGCCGATGAAGCTACTCATGGAGAACACCATGATGATGCGCATGCAGAACATGTTTTTCATCAGTTACAAAATAGACCTTGGTCTGCAGTATATGTAGCATTACTTTTCTTTTTAGGGATCTCATTACTGGTATTAGCTTTTTATGCTATTCAAAGAGTTGCTCAAGCTGGATGGTCTATTGTTCTTTTTAGAGTTATGGAAGCCATTACTGCTAATTTAGTGCCAACATCTATTATAATGCTTATCATTATCGCATTAACAGCCACTCATTTTAATCATTTATTTGCATGGATGGGTGAAGGTGTATTTGATAAAACAAGTGAGAATTTTGATCCAATAGTATACGGTAAAAGAGGATGGTTAAATGTGCCATGGTGGGTGATTAGAAGTGTATTTTATTTATTAGTTTGGAATGCATATAGAATGCTTATCAGAAAAAACTCTATTAAAGAAGATACAGTTAATGACGGTTACAAATTATACAAGAAGAATTATAATATGTCTGTTGTATTTCTGTTTTTATTCATGATCACAGAATCTATGGCAGTATGGGATTGGATTATGGGATTAGATCCCCACTGGTTCTCTACATTGTTTGGATGGTATGTGTTAGCAACTCTATTAGTGAGTGCAATCACTGTGATTGCTTTTGTAACTATTTACCTTCGTTCAAAAGGATATTTACCAAAAGTAAATGACAGTCATATCCATGATTTAGCAAAATTCATGTTTGGTTTTTCAGTTTTCTGGACGTATTTATGGTTTGCTCAGTTTATGCTGATATGGTATGCAGATATTCCAGAAGAAACGACCTACTTTGTGTTGAGGTTTACAGAATATAAGACATTGTTTTTATCTATGTTAGTGATGAATTTTGTTTTCCCAATATTACTATTAATCAATAGTGATTTTAAAAGCAGACCTTGGTTTGTAGTGATTGGTGGAATCGTAATTCTTGCAGGTCATTACGTAGATTTATTTATTATGATTATGCCAGGTACAGTAGGAGGAAGTTGGAGTTTTGGAATTCCAGAAATAAGTGCCACTTTTTTCTTTCTAGGAATATTTATTTATACGGTATTTAGTGCATTTGCAAAAGCAGATCCAATACCAAAAGGAAATCCTTTCTTACATGAAAGTGAGCATTTCCATTATTTTAATATCGAGCATCACTCGGAAGAAGACA
>JABAZK010000003.1 GCA_018608485.1 Flavobacteriaceae bacterium
CTCTAAAAATAATTTTTAAAGTAATTAAATCACTTTCATTAGCAATTTTATTAATAACAGGAAGTGCTTGTGCAGCATCTCCACACCAGCCCTCTGTTAATACCAACCAAGTAATTGGTTTATCATTTTTTTTTAATGCAAGAAGTGTTTCATGACTAAGTTGTATTGTTTTATCAAGTCTCGTCATTCTTCGATCATTTAACTTACTGTAATTCAATAAATCTTCAGACTGTATTGGTCCACTTGATTTACCGGATGCTATTAAATCACTTATACATTTTCTGTAGGATGAATAAGAAATTGCTTTTTGAAGCCCTTCCTTAATATATTTTTTCATTAGTTTTTTTTATAGCAATTGAAAGTAGTCTTAAATTTTTAATTATAAACTTATTGAGTCAATAAATTTTCAAGAATATCTTTTGTCATTTTAGAAAGCGTGTAATTTGGAGACCAACCCCAATCTTCTCTAGCTTTACTATCGTCTATTGAGTCAGGCCAACTATCAGCAATAACTTGCCTATAATCGATCTTATAGGTAATTGAAAATTTTGGGACATGTTGTTGTATCTCTTTGGCTAATTCTTTTGGTGTAAAATTCATAGCTGATACATTATAAGAAGTTCTAATTTTTATTTGCTCAGATTTTGCTTGCATAATCTGAACAGTTGCATCAACAGCATCTTCCATATACATCATAGGCAAACAAGAATCTTTACTTAAAAAACATTCAAAATTCGTTTGCTCTATGGCACTAAAAAATATATCCACTGCATAGTCAGTAGTTCCTCCCCCTGGTTTTGTTTTCCAACTAATAATTCCAGGATACCTGAGACTTCTTACATCTACTCCATATTTTTCGTGATAATAATTACACCAAAACTCTCCTGAAAGCTTACTAATTCCATAAACAGTAGAAGGCTCCATAATAGTTTGTTGTGGGGTATTTATTTTTGGAGTTGTTGGCCCAAATGCAGCAATAGAACTTGGCCAATAAACCTGATTAATGTGTTTTTCTTTTGCAATATCTAACACCGCTAACAAAGAAGTCATATTTAAATTCCAAGCTTTTTGAGGGAATTTTTCTCCTACAGCAGAAAGCATCGCTGCTAAGAGGTATATCTGAGTAACTCCATACTTTTTAACAATGGTTAAAATGGCTTCTTTATCTGTTGCATCTATAATTTCAAAAGGCCCAGAAGTCACTAGTTGAGTGTTGTTATTTCTTATATCTGAAGCGATAACATGATTACTTCCGTATATAGTACGAAGCTTTTCTGTTAATTCACTTCCAATTTGCCCACCAGCACCCAGAATAAGTATAGTTGGAATCATGCTTTCATTATATTTTTCACAAAACCAAAGGTAAATAATTTAACTATTCATAAAAAACAATTATTTAAAAACAATTATTTAAATTATCCGTAAAAAATATGCAAAAACATAGGCTATACTTCTTCTATTATTTATAATCTATTTTGTGTATTTTTAAACATTCTTTTAATTAACAATGAAATATATCATTTATAGTATTTGCGCTTTATTTTTTTTATCATGTAATGATGGTAAAATAAATTCTAAACAAGCAATTAAAAAACCTCAACTTAGTCAAATAAAGAAACATGTAAAGATTTCTAAAATACATGCTAAATATCAAACAGAAATTGAAGAATGGCAAGAGTATGAAAATCTAAGTGTTTTTTTAAATCAATTCGCCACCATATCACCAAATGATGCATTAAATAATTCAAGAGAATTGAATGATCTTGCAAAAAACCTTGTGGACAGTCTCAAACCAGTAATTTTTGAAACACCTGCCTTTAATGCTCGAGTGAATTTATTGTATAATCAAACACTCAGATTGTTCGATATGTCTTCAATTCCGGCAATTAAAGCCAATGAGGTAAATAACCACATAGATAAAGTTTTAAATGCATTTTCATCTATAAATTCAAAGATTAATACTACCTTAAAACAAAGGGAATTAGAGTTATCAGTTGAAGATATAAACTATAAAAAAGAGATTTCAAAAAAGAAGACAAGTACAGAGTTTGATATTAAAAAATTTACTCCCAGATCAAAAAAGAAGATTAAATCAAAAGGAGACTTGAAAAGGAATTTCTCAAAAAAATCTCAAAAAAAAATGTTTTTTGAAAAAGATTTATTGAAAGAAAAAAGGAAAAATAATCTAAAAAGAAAAAAGGATGTTACGAAAAAAACTAATTAAACAAATTTCTGTATTCCTAATTCTAGTGGTGAGTACTTTTTCCTGTCAGAAAGATGGCTCAAATAATATAGATGTAATTAAAAAAGTTAGCTCAGAAAATATTGACACCTTTTTAAATGATTGGCATAAGGCAGCATCTAAAGCAAATTATAAAAATTACTTCACTAAAATGGACAGTATTTCAGTATTTATAGGAACAGATGCAACTGAAAACTGGTCTAAAAATCAATTTCAAAAGTATAGCAAACCTTATTTTGATGAGGGAAAGGCTTGGGATTTTAAACCTTTAGAACGTCATATTTACACTAATAAATCTGGAAATTTTATTTGGTTTGATGAATTATTAGATACCTGGATGGGTGTTTGTAGAGGGTCAGGTGTAATTGAACTGGTAGGTGAAAAATTAAAAATAAAACATTATGTTCTCTCACTTACTATTCCAAATGATATTATTGATGATGTAATAAAAATGAATAGTAAAGAAGAATAGCTATAAAGATATTTTTTATTTAAATAGTTTTTGGATCGTTTCTTGAATTAGAGAGGATTCATACCCTTTTCTGTAAAGAGAATCGTAAATTTTTTTCTTCTTTTTAAATAAATTTGACTCTTTAATTGTGATCTTTTTTGAAGCAGCTATTTTTTCTATTGTTTCAACATACAATTCTTCGTCAATTTCTTTCAAGGCTGTTTTAATATTATAACTAGATATATTTTTAATTTTTAACTCTCTAATTATTCGTTGTTTTCCCCAGTGTTTAATTCTAAATTTTCCCCTAGCAAAGCTTTTAGAAAACCGTTCTTCATTCAAAAAATCATGACGCATAAGATGTAAAAGAATTTTTTCTTTGGCCTCAGGGATCATTTGGTACTCATTCATTTTTCTCTCAACTTCTTGATGGCACCTATCTTGGTATACACAATAATGCTCCATTTTACTTTGAAGCTCATCTACGGTAAAAGATTTTTTATTTTGAAACATTGATGTCGAAAATACAAAAAAGAGGATAATTTCATATTGAAATACCCTCTTTTAAATTTAATTTTAAAATCAAAAATAATTTATGTGGTTTTTAACAAACCTTTCATCCTCATTTTAAATTTAGTGATTAAATAAAATAAAATTGGGACAACAATTAGTGTTAAGAATGTTGCTATTAATAGACCGTAAATTACTGTTTTAGCAAGTGGACCCCAGAAAACAACATTATCTCCTCCCATATAAATATTTGCATCAAAATTTGAAAATAATGTGAAAAAATTAATGTTTAATCCAATAGCTAGAGGTATCAGCCCTAAAATGGTAGTAATCGCTGTTAGCAAAACTGGTCGTAAACGTGCTTTTCCTGCTTTTACTACTGTTTCAAATAAACTTTCTAAAGGCAAATAGTCTTTTTCAGAAACTCCATCTTGTAATTTTCTTCTACTGATTAATAATTCAGCATAATCTAACAATACAACTCCATTGTTAACTACAATCCCTGCTAAAGCAATAATTCCAACCATAGTCATCATGATAACAAAAGGTGCTCCAGAAATTACCAATCCTCCAAAAACTCCAATGAGACTTA
>JABAZK010000011.1 GCA_018608485.1 Flavobacteriaceae bacterium
ATGCGTATCGTTGGAGCAAATTCTGCTCCTAAAGATTTTACAAGCCCTTCAACTGCTGATTTTGCAGCTGAAACACTGGCGTGAAATGGCATTCCTAGTTTTGTTGCTACAGTGCTAAAAAGAACTATAGATGGTTTATCGCCTTTTTTTAAAAGAGGTAAATAATGTTGTATTGTTTTTACTGCTCCTATAACATTTATTTCAAAATCATTTCTAAAATCGTCGAGTTTTAAACGAGATATTGGTTTTAAATTAATACTCCCTGGGGAATATATAATTGAGTCCAATTCATCTAAATCTGGAAGTTCATCAGTTAAAATATCACAGGTGTGATGTGTAAGGTTATGATGGGTTAAATTAGGTTTGACTCTACTAATGTTAATAACATTGTTTTTGTCAACTAATTTATTTAGAAGAGAATTTCCGATTCCTCGGCTTCCTCCAATAATTAAAATTTTGCGCATTCTTAACTAGATGTTAGAGGACGACCTTTCAGTCTTTTTTCAATTTTTTGTTTAATCACAGTAAGTCTTTTCATTAAATCCATCAAATCCTGTTCCTTCGTTTCTTTGTAGATGTCATTAATTTCTAAGATCAATCCTTTTACTTCTCTTGAAGCTATAATACGATCACTAGTTGTAATAAATTTATGTTTTCTGTGCTCAAATTCTGTAGCTCTTTCTATTAAATCCATTGTTTAATCTTTTAAATAGTTCAATAATTCATTGATTTTGGTTGGAGTATTAAATTTCCCACCATAATACGAGGTAACTGTTGCTGATGTATCATCTTTAATACCTCTAGATGATACACATAAATGTTTCGCGTCTATAATAACAGCGACATCATCAGTTTGTAGAGTATTTTTTAAATCCTCTGCAATTTGATTAGTTAGTCTTTCTTGTACTTGAGGTCTTTTCGCATAATATTGAACGATACGGTTCAATTTAGAAAGCCCTATAACTTTACCAGACGAGATGTAGGCTACGTGTGCTTTACCAATTATTGGAACAAAATGATGTTCACAATTGGAGTAGAAGGTAATATTCTTCTCAACCAACATCTGATTGTACTGATATATATTGTCAAATAAAGCAATTTTTGGCTTATTATTAGGGTTTAATCCAGAAAAAATTTCATCAATGTACATTTTAGCAACTCTTTCTGGAGTTCCTTTCAAAGAATCATCTGTTAAATCTAATCCCATAACGTCCATTATTTTTCCAAATAGTTTGGCAATTTTTTCTTTTTTCTTTTGATCTGAAATTAAAAAAGCTGTAGGTTTCATAGGAGTTTTTAGACCAGTGTATAGGTGGTCATCACCAACTTCTTGAATGGTAAGGGTATCTAATCCGTTGATCTTTTTAACTTCTGTTTCTAGTGTTTTTGTGTTCATTTTTTTTCTTTTTTTAGTGCTGTATCAAAATAAATATTACTTAAATCAAAGCACTGGTTTTTATCTTTTTGAAATTGAATTGTTACTAATTTGTCTTTGTCTTGAGCATTTAAAACGGCCACTTTCAAATTCTCTTAACTTACTATGTTTCGTCTTTCTTCCTTGTACTCTCTTTCTCCAAAGTTTAAAACTTTTAGGTTTCATCTCTAACCTCATAAGTTGAATAACTTCTTGTTCTTTTAATCCAAATTGAAATTTGATGGCATCAAATGTGGTTCTGTCTTCCCAAGCCATTTCAATTATTCTATCTATTTCTAATAGTGATAGCTTATTCATAAGTAGGAGTTATGTATTTTTCTTGATCAGTTACTTTTAGATCTATCATTTTATCAATAAACTTCTTATTTTCTTTAAATAATTTATTGTTTTTAAAAGAAATATACTTTCCTTGAGCATGAATAGTTAATCTATTAGTTTTGTAAATTACCAATTGTCTGTAAGGAATTACCCAACTATAATTATTCAAACCTTTATTTAATAATACTATAATACCACCCGGACGCAATTCAATATTTGCATAGTTTACATCTGATACTTTATTTAAATAATTACTAAGGTTTTGGCTAGTTTCTTCAATAATCATTCTTTTAGAACCAATACCACCCATTTTGAATGACTGGTAAAATGTAAAAGGAAAACCTAATAAATCATTGGTTAAGTTTTTCGCTTCTTTATTGGTATGTGTAGTAGTAAAAATCATAGTTCTTTCTCAAATGTAATTTTGTTTAATGAAAATATCAAACTATTAGACAAAAATTAACATATAATTATAGTATGATGTTTTACATAAAGAAAAATTTTAAAAAATTTGATGAGGGTGTTTTTAACTACCTATCTCTTAACATGATATTTCTATCTGAAAGAGTATGTTTTAATAATATTCGTTTGCTTTCTTTTTTAACTTCAGGATTTTTTTTCAAATTCCACAGGATATCAGATGCTTTTTTTCTTGTTTTTTTTAAATCAACAATGGGGTTAGGATAGTCTTTACCTAAAGTGAAGTCATAAAGTTGCTGTTCTAGAGGAGTCATTAAATACGGCTCATGGGCAAAAAATGTATCTAGTTTCTTAAGTTCTGGAACCCATTTTTTTATGAATTTAGCATCTTCATCGTGTTCAATACTATTTTTCACAGGATTGTATATTCTTAGATTATTAATACCTGTTTCTCCGGCTTGCATTTGTAGTTGTGGGAAATGAATACCAGGTTCAAAATCTAGAAACATTTGAGATAAATGAGTGGTCGCATCCTGCCATGGTTGCCATAAAATATGAGTAAAGAATGAAACAGTTAAGGCTCGCATTCTAAAATTCAAATACCCCGTTTCTTTTAAACATCTCATACAAGCATCTACTAAAGGAAAGCCAGTGGTTCCGGTTTTCCAAGCGTCTTGGTATTTCTTTGATATTGATTTTTTTAGTTTATGATATCCTTTATTTACACTAGCATTTTCCATCACATGCTCCATCTCAAACTTCTGAATAAAATGTGCTTGCCATCTAAGCCTAGATAGGAATGCTCCGATATGCCTTGTGTTTGCATTTGTTTTTACTTTTTTTCCTTCCTGAAAAACCTCTCTTACAGATAAATTTCCCCATGCTAAATAGGGTGATAGTCGGCTGCAACTTGTTCTTGATAATTCTGGCTTTGAAATGTGAAACATATATTCTTTATGTCTTTCATTAAAAAAAGTTGTGAGATATTTAATTCCTGTACTCCTTCCACCTTTCTGAAATTTTGTACCTGAAGGAGTTTGAAGAGAAATGGGATGAGAAATTTTTTCAATTTCTTTAATTTCTTCTAGTTTAAGTATTTGATTTCCCAGAGGGTTAAAAACTTCTTGTTTTTTTTTCATGTAAAACTCCCAGTCTTCGTACCATTTTTCTCTATGTTGAAGTCCTCTTTGAACACCGTTGTTAATATTTTCTTTCCAACTTATATTATTGTTTCGGCAATATCTCTTAAACTCTTTATCTCTAACATAGGTGGTTAATATTCCAGTTTCTATATGTGAGTAAACAGTATCTATAGCGTAAAAGTTTTGAATTTGATTACACAGACCTATAATGTCAGAGGAAACAGATAGAACCATAGACTCGTAATCTATTAATTCTTTATTTATGTCCACTATAGATTGTTTTATAAAATCCCAATGACGGACATTGTAGTGCAAATCATGTAATAAGATTTTTTCAAAAGCATAAAATATTAAAAATCTTTTACCACTTTTTATAGCGCTACTTATAGCTTCATTGTCATGCAGCCTTAAATCTCTTTTTAACCAAACTAGATTTATTTTTT
>JABAZK010000098.1 GCA_018608485.1 Flavobacteriaceae bacterium
ATCCGTCTACGCTTCCATCAAATTTCTCGAAAAAAGCTGTTATTGAGGATTTTACTGGTACTTGGTGTGGTTATTGCCCAAGAGTATCCTACGCGGCAAGCTTAGTTGAAGAACAGTCAGATAAGGTTTTTACAGTTGGTGTTCACAACGGGGATGTAATGGCTAATAGTTTTGGTAGTGCACTAGAAGATATGTACAATATTTCAGGCTTTCCAACAGCCTACGTAGATCGTGCATACCAATGGGACTATCCAGAGCCTAACAATATTAACCAGGCTTTAGAAGCCGCAGAAGGGACTGTTAATGTTGGTTTGGCTATTGAATCTTCATTAAGTGGATCTACTTTAGATATAACCATTAAACAAGGTTTCCTCGAAAATATGAGTAACGTAAAATTACTTGTTTTTGTTTTAGAAGATGGTATTATAACAGATCAATCTAACTATACAAGTTATTATGGTGGTTCAAGCACAATTACTGATTTTGAACATAATGGAGTTTTAAGGTATGTTGCAACAAATATAATGGGAGATGCTACACCTTCTATATTAGGAATACATGAACAATCATTTAGTGTGAATTTAAGTTCTTACGGTGTTTTAAACCCTTCAAATACAGGTATCCTTGCGATGCTAGTTAATGATACAGCGAGAGTTTTGTATAATGCTCAATATGCTCCATCAAATGAAACTCAAGATTTTGATTAATCTAGTTAGCCGTTTTATAAAATAAAAAAATCAGACCTTAAAAAGTCTGATTTTTTTTGTAGAAATTTTTATTGATTAGCTAAGAAAGAAATGGATATCTATAATCTGAAGCCGATACAAATGTTTCCTTTATTAATCTTGGTGAAACCCAACGAAGTAAATTCTGAGCAGATCCAGCTTTATCATTTGTCCCTGAAGCTCTTGCACCACCAAAAGGTTGTTGACCAACTACTGCACCTGAAGGTTTGTCATTGATATAAAAATTACCAGCACAATTTTCTAACATACGGGTGGCTTCAGTTATGGCATATCTGTCAGTTGAAAAAACGGCTCCTGTTAGCGCATACTCTGAGGTAGCATCTACTAAACTCAGCGTTTCATTCCAGTCACTATCTTCATATACATAAATGGTTACAACTGGTCCAAATAATTCTGTACACATGGTAGTGTATTTAGGATCTTTGGTTACAATTACTGTTGGTTCAATAAAATATCCTTTAGACTTATCATAGTTTCCTCCAGCTATAATTTGAGCATTAGGATCTGTTTTAGCAGCATCTATGTATGAAGCTAGTTTGTTAAAAGATCCCTCGTGAATTACTGCTGTGATAAAATTCCCCATATCTTCAGGAGATCCCATTTTGAATGAAGCTACATCCTCTTTTACATAGTCAATGATTTCATTTGCCAATGATGATGGTAAATAAATTCTTGAAGCAGCTGAACATTTTTGTCCTTGAAATTCAAAAGCACCACGGGATATACCAGTTGCTACTTGTTTTGCATTCGCTGAAGGATGGGCAATAATAAAATCTTTCCCTCCTGTTTCTCCAACAATTTTAGGATATGTTTTGTAAATATGAATATTTTCTCCAATCTTTTTCCATATATCTTTAAATACATGAGTAGATCCTGTAAAATGAATACCTGCAAAATCTGGGCTTTCTAAAACAGTATCAGTGATCATAACTGGGTCTCCATATACCATATTAATGACACCATCTGGAACTCCAGCTTCTTTAAAAATATCCATTAATACCTTTGCTGAAAATATTTGATGATCAGAGGGCTTCCATACTACCGTATTTCCCATTAAGGCAGCACATGCAGGTAAGTTTCCTGCGATGGCTGTAAAGTTAAATGGAGTAATAGCATAAACAAAACCCTCTAAAGGGCGATATTCAATCCTATTCCAAATACCTTCAGAAGAGTCTGGTTGTTCATCATATATTTGAGACATAAATTCTACATTGAAACGCAGAAAATCTATGTATTCACAAGCTGCATCTATTTCGGCCTGGTGCACAGTTTTTGACTGTGCAATCATTGTAGCGGCGTTTATTTTTGCTCTGTAGGGTCCGGCTACTAATTCAGCAGCTTTTAAGAATATGGCAGCTCTTTGTTCCCATGGCATTTGAGACCAATTTTTTCTTGCTTCTAAAGCGGTCTTTATTGCATTTTCCACATGTGACTGCTCTCCTAGATGATATTGACCAACAACGTGTTGGTGGTCATGAGGAGGTGTCATATTTCTGGTGTTTCCGGTTCTAATTTCTTCATTTCCAATATACATTGGTACATCTACAGATCCTTTAAAATACTCAGCATATTGTTTTGCAACAGCTTTTCTTTCAGGAGAACCAGGAGCATATGATTTTACGGTTTCGTTAATTGCGGTTGGTACGTGAAAAAAACCTTTTCCCATTTTGTCTGTTTTTAAGTTGTAATCGTCTAATTTAATGTCGCGAAGTTACAATTTATTTGTTAGTTTTGAGACTGTTAACTTTTACAATAATTTTTTGTTTAACTCATTACAAGTATGTGTACAGTTACTTATTTACCTCTAGAAAATGATGGGTTTATCTTAACATCTAATCGAGATGAAAGCCCAATGAGAAAAACAATTCCTCCAAAAAAATATGTAGAGAATGGTGTTGAACTTGTTTATCCAAAAGATCAATTAGCTGGGGGAACTTGGATTGGTGTAAGTACTAAAAATAGATTGGTTTGCTTACTAAACGGAGCATTTAAAAAACATGTACGAAATTCGTATTATAAAATGAGTAGAGGTTTAGTAGTAAAAAATATATTAACCGTTACAGATGCAGTTGCTTACATTAAAGGGTTTAATTTTAATGATATAGAGCCTTTTACAATTATAATGGTAGATTGGAATGATGGTCTAGATACCTATGAGCTGGTTTGGGACGGGTTTGTTAAGCATTTTAAAAAATTAGAGCAAAAACCTAAAATTTGGTCTTCATCTCCTTTGTATGATACTCAAATGAAAAAGGAAAGAAGGGTATGGTTTGATGAATGGTTAGCGCAAAATAATAAATACAATCAAAATAAAATTTTGGAATTTCACCAAAATACAGATAAAGGTGAGAGGCAGATAGCAATTAAAATGAAAAGACTTTTTGTAGAAACAGTCAGTATTACTTCTGTAAAAAAAGAGAAAAATCTTTTAGAAATTCAATACTTTGATGTTTTAAATGAACAACAAGAAACACTTATTTTCTGATAGAGTGTATAGGTAAGAATTGATAGAATCACGAATCCTATTACACTTAGGATTGTAAAAATGAAGTTTAGAAGACAAAACTTTATGAATATTTTAAAACGTATATTTCAGTAATTAGCGTTCTCCATTATATTGAATGGATCCAACCCCGATAACTCTGTCAAATAAAGACCCAAAAGCTTTGTGATACACAATGACGGTATATATATTTTCGGTTTCTGAGAAATCACCTCTAATATCTGCGTTTGAAATTAAATTTTCTGATGATTTTGTGACAAATGTATAATTGTAAAAACCTTGTTTTAGTGGAATATTACAATAATAATTGTTGGTAGATGTATCAAAAATCATTCTATTTTCCTCAGTAAGATTAAAATTATTAAAAGCACCATACACATATACATCTTTATCAGAAATCTCTTGGTTAGCTTGTAGCAAAAAATGCATCATTGCATAATCTGCCTCTGTTTTAGGATTGGTAGTTTCTATGTTTCTGATAATGAAGTAGCCATTAATATCTGGATTGTAGGAGTAGGATTTGAGTCCTCTGTTTGTATAAGGATATAGGAAGTTATGATAGATTTCTTTTCGTTCAGATCGAATAATATTTACACTGGTGTTACTAATATTTTTGTTGTCAAAAAACAGGTATTCATTTCCTCCTAAAAAATTTGTCTTATTAGTGTATTTGTATATGAGAAGGTTTGGTTTGTAGAATTGAGGTCTAATTTCAGTGATTGCAGTTTTCCAATTTTCATTTTTTAAAATAGCAACATGAACTTCTTGTGAGGGATTGTTAATCTTAACTTGTGGATGATTCACAAGAAAGTTAACTGTTTGTTCTTTATCCATAACAGATGTATTTCTACTTCTACTAACGGAAACACCTACAGTTGCAATATTTTCATAAAGGGTAAATCTTCTTGAAAAAATGAGTTCTCCAACATCATCTAAAACAGATAGGAGATAGTTTCCGCTTTTTGTAATTCTTGTATTTTGATTAGGGAATTTTACAGAATAGTGAGTGTAATTTTGAAATGTATTAAAAGAATTTTCGACGTTAAAAATAATATTAGATTCAAAACCATTGATATACTGATTGGAAATTAAGTTACTTTTTTCCCAATTGTGAGTCATTAATTCTATCTTGTAATAATAATCTTTTTGGTCTCCATCTAAATCATCAAAATTTAATTCAAATGTTTTTCCCAAAGGAATAATATGATTAAAAGTAGACTCATTTGTATGGAGAAACTGAATGGATTTTATATTATTAGGAGGAATTTTTTGCGCATTAAAGCTAACACATAATGATATAAAAAATAAAGGGAAAAGTATGTTTTTCATGAAAAAATAAATTTTATATCTTATAATTTATATGATGTTTATTATACAAATTTAATTAATAAAAAACTAGGGATAAATAAAGTCTATTTAGAATAATTATAAATAAGTTTAAATACTTAATTTAAAGCTTCTTTTGTTCTAACATCCTATGCAAAATCTGTAAATTTGCATGATTTTTTTAGATAATTAAATTCCGATTATAACATGTCAAAAGACATTCGTATCAAAAAAGGTTTAAACATTAATCTAGTTGGAGAAGCAGAACTAACAACTAGTAACATATCTGTAAAAGGTATGTTTGCTTTAAAGCCAGAAAACTTTCATGGAATTATCCCAAAACTAATAGCCAAAGAAGGAACAGAAGTTAAAGTTGGAGAATCCCTTTTTTACTCAAAAAGTGATGACCGTATTTTATTTTCCAGTCCAGTAAGTGGAAAAGTTAGTGAGATTGTTCGTGGAGCAAAACGTAAAATAGTTTCCATTAAAATATCTGCTGATGGAAAGCAAGATTTTAAAAATTTCGGGAAGCAAGATGTTGATACCATGTCTGCAGAAGAAATTAAGAATCACTTTTTAAACGCAGGTTGCTGGCCTTTTATAAAGCAAAGACCTTTCGACATCATAGCCAATCCAAACCAATCACCCAAATCAATTTTTGTTTCAGCATATGCAAGTTCGCCACTAGCTGCCAACTATGATTACACTTTGGAGGGAAAAGAAAAAGAGTTACAGGCAGCTATTACAGCTATTTCCAAGCTAACAACAGGAAAAGTACATGTATCTGTAGGAAAAGATTCAAATTCGCCATTTTCTAATTTATCAAATCTAGAACTTCATAAAGTATCAGGACCTCACCCTGTAGGGAATGTAAGTACTCAAATTTCACAGATAGACCCAATAAATAAAGGAGAAGTTGTATGGGTAATTAATCCTCAAGATTTAATAGTTATTGGAGAATTATTGTTAACAGGAAAATTTAATATCACAAGAACTCTTGCTTTAACGGGTTCACAGTTTGATAAACCCTCCTATGTTACAGTTGTAGCGGGTGCATCAATATCAGCTATTGTTGACAACAATATAAATTTAGAAAATACAAGAATTATTAGTGGGAATGTTCTTTCAGGAACACAAGTTTGTGAAGATGGTTTTTTAGGATATTATGACAATCAAATTACAGCGATTCCTGAAGGTGACGATTATGAGTTCTTTGGATGGAACAAACCTGTTTTTAATAAAATTTCTCCTTCAAGAGCTTTGACTTTTTCTTGGTTAACTCCAAAGAAAAAATATGATTTAAATACAAATACAAACGGAGAACACAGAGCATTTGTGGTTACCGGTTCCTATGAGAATGTATTTCCTTTAGATATGTTTCCGTTACAGTTTTTAAAAGCGTGTATGTATCAAGATTTAGATGAGATGGAAAATTTAGGTGGTTATGAAGTTGCACCAGAAGATTTTGCACTCACAGAATTTATTTGTGTCTCTAAACAACCTCACCAACAAATTGTGAGAGAAGGTTTAGATTTAATGAAAGAAGAATTAGGCTAAAAAAAGATAAAAATGAGCTTAAAAAGTAATTTACATAATTTAAAAGAAAAGTATAAAGGAACAAAGATGGCTCCAGCGTTCAACGCTATCCATACTTTCTTATACTTACCAAATGAGGTAACTCACAACGGAACTCACATCAAAGCAGCAGATGATTTAAAGCGTACCATGAATACTGTAATCATGGCTTTAATTCCATGTTTGTTGTTTGGTATGTTTAATGCGGGATATCAACACTATGCAGCAATAGATGCAGCAAAAGGAATATCAACAGAATTTTCTTTACTAGGAAGTTTTATTACCTGGGATAATTTTTGGATTGGAATCATTAAAGTACTTCCTCTAGTAGTTGTTTCTTATGGTGTAGGGTTGTTGGTTGAATTTATTTTCGCTGTGATTAAAGGTCATGAAGTTGAAGAAGGATATCTAGTTACAGGTATGTTAGTTCCATTAATTGTTCCAATTGATACTCCATTATGGATGCTTTCAGTAGCAGTAGTTTTTGGAGTTGTTATTGGAAAAGAAGTATTTGGTGGAACAGGGATGAATATTTTAAACCCAGCACTAACCATTAGAGCGTTCTTGTTTTTTGCTTATCCAACTTGGATGAGTGGAGATAAAGTTTGGGTGTATGATGCGGTGAATAGAGTAGGGACACCAGATGCAATTTCTGGAGAAACAATTTTAGGAAGCTATGCTCAAAATCAAGAAATAGTGTATTCTTATTCGGACATGTTCTTTGGTTTTATACCTGGTTCAGTTGGAGAAACTTCAACTTTTTTAATTCTGTTAGGAGCCGCTTTTTTAATCTTTACGAAGATAGGTAGTTGGAGAATTATTCTTTCTACATTTATTGGAGCTGCTGTCATGGGAATCATTTTTAATCAAGTAGTAGCAGCAGATATCATTACAGACTCCAGTAAGTTTTACGGATTAATGAACACCGAATGGTGGCAACACTTAATGATTGGTGGTCTGGCATTTGGGGCTGTCTTTATGGCAACCGACCCTGTAACAGGATCTCAAACAAATAAAGGAAAATGGATTTACGGTTTCTTGATTGGGTTTATTTCAATTATGATTCGTGTTTTTAACCCAGCTTATCCAGAAGGGGTATTCTTAGCCATTCTTCTGATGAACGTCTTTGCTCCCACAATAGACCATTATGTTGTTCAAGGGAATGTAAAGAAAAGACTGAAACGTTTAAAAGCTAAAATTGCATAATTATGTCTAAAAAAACAGATAGTAATTCATACACAATGATATTTGCCATAGGAATGGTATTAGTCGTTGGATCTTTATTAGCTTATTTAGCGTCGTCTTTAAAGCCTAATATTGATGAAAATAAAAGAATAGAAAAGCAACAAAACATTTTATATGCTATGGGTGTCAATGAAAATGATGCATCTAGCGCTTCATTTGTTTCCACATCAGTTGCTGGATCAGAATTTAAAAAATATATCAAACAACAACTAGTTATTAAAGGAGCCGATATTTCAGAAGATGAGAAGGCTTATTTAATTGATGTAAAGAAAGAAAAATCAAAAGCAAAAAACGGAGGCGTTAGAAGATTACCATTATTCATAGGTGAAAAAGATGGTAAAACCTTTTATGTTGCTCCTATAAGAGGGAAAGGCCTTTGGGATGCTATTTGGGGATATGTTGCCATGGATCAAAATATGATAGTACAAGGAGCGTATTTTGATCATAAAGGTGAAACTCCAGGTCTAGGTGCTAACATCAAGCAACGTTATTTCATGGATGACTTTATAGGTGAGCATCTGCTAGACGCTTCAGGTAATTTTAAAGGAATTACTGTAGCTAAAGGAAATAACGATCCTAAAAACAACGATAAAACAGATTATGAAGTAGACGCCATTGCTGGAGCAACCATTACAGGTGACGGTGTTTCTGCGATGATAAAATCTGATTTGAAATTATATGTAGATTATTTCAAAACTTTAAAACAATAATTTTATGGCACTTTTATCAAAAAAAGACGCAAAATTAATCACAGACCCTTTAACAGATAACAATCCAATTACAATACAGGTATTAGGAATCTGTTCTGCATTGGCAATTACAGCCGAACTACAAGCTTCAATTGTAATGTCTGTTTCAGTATTATTTGTTCTAGGATTAGGAAATGTAGTGATCTCATTGATGAGAAATATTATTCCATCAAAAATTAGAATTATTGTTCAACTAATTGTAGTAGCAACTTTAGTAATTATTGTTGATTTAGTTTTAAAAGCCTTTGCTTATGAACTAAGTAAAACACTTTCGGTATTTGTTGGACTAATCATCACAAACTGTATCATTATGGGTCGTTTTGAGGCATTTGCTCTTGGGAATGGTCCTTGGAAATCTTTTTTAGATGGTATTGGAAACTCTTTAGGATATGCAGTTATTTTAATTATTGTTGGTTTTTTCAGAGAGTTGTTGGGTTCAGGAACTTTACTTGGAATTCAAGTATTAGGAGATCCAATCGAAAAAACAGGGTTATATTCAATTGGATACGAAAATAATGGATTCATGTTATTGTCACCAATGGCACTTATTGTAGTTGGACTAATCATATGGGTTCAACGTAGTAGAAATCAAGCACTAATCGAAGAAAATTAATAAATATGGAACACTTAGAATTATTTTTTAAATCGATCTTTATTGACAACATGGTATTTGCAACATTCCTTGGGATGTGCTCTTATTTAGCCGTATCAAAAAAAGTAACTACAGCTGTAGGTTTAGGAGCTGCTGTTATCTTTGTTTTGGCTGTAACAGTTCCATTAAACTGGTTGTTAGACCAATATTTATTACAAGAAGGAGCCTTGGTTTGGTTAGATCCAAAATATGGAGTAGATGGTAGCGAAACACTAGACTTAAGTTTTCTCTCATTCATAATGTTTATTGCAACCATTGCAACAATGGTTCAATTAGTTGAAATTGTTGTTGAAAAATTTTCACCTTCTCTATACAATTCTTTAGGAATTTTCTTGCCATTAATTGCTGTAAACTGTGCCATCCTTGGAGGGTCTTTATTTATGCAGTCACGTGAGATTCCAAGCCTAGGATTAGCATTAACATATGGTGTAGGATCAGGTATTGGATGGTTTTTAGCCATTTTAGCAATTGCAGCTATTCGTGAAAAAATTAGATATTCCAGTGTCCCTCCAGCTTTGAGAGGATTGGGAATTACATTTATCATCACTGGTCTTATGGCTATTGGATTTATGAGTTTTGGAGGAATGCTAACTGGAGGTGATGAAGATACAAAAGATCAAACTACAGATGCAGCTAGTCTAATTAAATTAGAGCCTAGCTCCGAATTAACTGACAAACAAGTTACTACAGAGGTTGCAGTGAAAGAAGATACTAATGTAGTAGCAGAAAATATTAAAGAAACAGAAAACTAGTATGATATCATTAGCAGCAGGCACCACAGGAACTATTTTAGCAACCGTAGCAGCTTTTTTACTGATTACCTTGTTATTAGTAGCATTATTATTATTTGTTAAGCAAAAATTATCTCCATCAGGTCCAGTCACTATTACCATTAACGGAGAAAAGAAAATTGAGGTAGCTTCAGGAAGTACACTTCTAACTACTCTAGGAAATGAAAAGATTTTTTTACCATCAGCTTGTGGTGGTGGAGGTTCTTGCGTTCAATGTGAATGTCATGTAAATTCAGGAGGAGGTGAAGCCTTACCAACAGAAACTCCTCATTTCTCAAGAAAAGAACTAAAGCATGGAATTCGTTTAGCTTGTCAAGTTAAGGTAAAACAAGACATGGATATTTCTATTCCAGAGGAAGTATTTGGAATAAAGAAATGGGAAGCAACTGTTGTTAGAAACTATAATGTTGCCTCTTTTATTAAAGAATTTGTTGTTGAGATCCCTGAAGATATGGGGTATAAAGCTGGAGGATATATTCAAATAGAAATACCTAATTGTGAGATAAAGTTTTCTGACATAGACATCACAGCTCACCCAGAAGAGCATGAAACACCTGATAAATTCCAGGCAGAATGGGATAAATTTGGTCTATGGCCTTTAGTAATGAAAAATAATGAGACAGTAGAAAGAGCTTATTCAATGGCCTCTTATCCTGCAGAAGGTAGAGAGATCATGTTAAATGTTCGAATTGCTACTCCACCATGGGATCGTGCTAAGAACGGATGGATGGATGTAAATCCAGGTGTAGCATCCTCTTATATTTTTGGCCAAAAACCTGGAGATAAAGTTATCATATCCGGACCTTACGGAGAATTCTTTATTAATGAATCAGAATCAGAAATGTTGTATGTTGGAGGTGGAGCAGGTATGGCGCCAATGCGTTCTCATTTGTATCATTTATTCAAAACTCTAAAAACTGGTCGTAAAGTAACTTACTGGTATGGAGGTAGATCAAAAAGAGAATTATTTTATATAGACCACTTTAAATCTTTGGAAAAAGATTTTCCAAACTTTAAGTTTTACATGGCCTTGTCTGAACCAATGGAAGAAGACAATTGGAAAGTGAAAGATGGAATTGAAGGAGAAGGAGATGGATTTACTGGTTTTATTCATAATTGCGTTATAGATAATTACTTGAATCTTCATGATTCGCCAGAAGATATTGAATTGTATTTCTGTGGACCACCACTTATGAACAAAGCAGTACAAAAGATGGGTGAAGATTTCGGTATCCCAGATGAAAACATAAGATTTGATGACTTTGGAGGTTAATCTTAAGTAATTACAACAATAAAAAAACCAGCTGTATTTGCTGGTTTTTTTATTTTAAAATTGTTTCTAAATGGTAGATTGGCTCATTATTTTCGTATTCAAATAATTTAGAATAATCCATTACATTAGGAACACTATCTAATTCACATAAATAGGAAATAACTGCCGTTAGTCCATTAAATAATAGTTCTTTATCTCTAGGGTTTCGTGGTTTTTGATTATAGTGGCAAAGAGGTGTTTTAAAACCACATGCTTCCAAAAATATTTTTTCAATTTGTAAAAGTTGTAGTGGAGTATATCCATTAAATTTTCTTTCTAATTTTTGGTGAACAGACCCTATGTAATTAAGTTGCAATGATCCATGATCATTAGAAAGATGTTTCCAGCTGTTATGATTATCTAATATATTACCAACTGCACAAGCAGCACAATCCTCTGGATCAAGAGAATTATTATGGAAGGCTTTGTATAATTTAATGATTGCTTCTTCTAGTCTCTTTGGAATCTTCATTTTTTTTTTGAAGTTGGGTTTCAACCTAAAATTACAAAATTTTTTCAATATTCAAAAGGTCATTTCTTCGATTAAGTAGTTAAAATTTCATTAAGTAACTTAATGAAAGTCAACTAATCAAAAATTACATCAATTTTAGAGAAGCACAAATAAACAAGTTACCTTTGTAAAAATTTTTCATATGACTACTTTTCAAGAGTTAGATTTATCAAAACAACTTTATAACAGTATTGAAGAGTTAGGGTTTACAAACCCAACTCCTATACAAGAAGCTGCTTATTCTGTTGTTCGTTCTGGTAAAGATGTTGTCGGAATTGCTCAAACAGGAACAGGAAAAACATTTGCTTATATGATTCCTATTCTTAGAGACTTAAAATTCTCAAAGCAATTAACTCCAAGAGTACTAGTAGTTGTGCCAACTCGTGAACTGGTATTACAAGTTGTTGAGGAAATTGAAAAATTGTCTACATATATAAATAATAGAGTTCTGGGAGTATATGGCGGAACTAATATAAATACACAAAAACAAGCTGTAGCTCAAGGGACTGATATTATTGTTGCCACGCCTGGAAGATTATATGATTTAGCACTAAGTAATGTTCTAAAATTAAAATCAATTCAAAAATTAGTGATAGATGAGGTAGATATTATGCTAGATTTAGGCTTTCGTTTCCAGCTGCTAAATATTTTTGATTTACTACCAAAAAGAAGACAAAATATTATGTTTTCAGCGACAATGACCGATGAAGTAGATACACTAATTACAGATTTTTTTAAAGCTCCACAGAAAATTTCAGTTGCTTTAAGTGGAACTCCTTTAGACAATATTAAACAAACATCTTATTTAGCTACTAATTTTTATACAAAAGCAAACTTGCTAAATTATTTACTAGCGGACAAAGAGGAATATAGTAAAGTCTTAGTTTTTGTTTCCAATAAACGCAGAGCAGATTTATTATTTAATTCACTTGAAGAAGTTTTTGGATCTGACAGTTGCGTAATACACTCTAATAAAACACAAAACTATAGAATACGTTCAATTCGTCAGTTTGATGAGGGAAGTAATCGAATTTTAGTTGCTACAGATGTAATGGCCCGTGGATTAGATTTAGATGGTATTACACATGTTGTAAATTTCGATACACCTTATTTCCCAGAAAATTACATGCATAGAATTGGAAGAACTGGACGTGCAGAGCGTGAAGGGAAAACAATTCTATTTTCGACAGAAAAAGAGCTAGAATCAAAGGAAAGAATTGAAGCATTAATGAAGTATGAAATTCCAGTACTTTACTTTCCAGAGGAGGTAGAAATATCAAAACAATTAACAGAAGAGGAGAGGCCCAAAGAAGACCAAGAAATTTCAAAAAATAGAGTTTCCGAGGAATACATTCCAGGACCAGCTTTTCATGAAAAAAGTCAAAAAAACCAAAAAACAAATCAAGGAGGGTCTTACAGAAGAGAGATAGCAAAAAAGTATAAGAAGCCAAAAACTCGTGGTGATAAAAATTACAATTTGAAAAAAAAGAGGAAGTAAAGAATATGACTAAAAAAAGAATTTAAAATAATAATGCAAGTATTAACACAACAAGAACTTCATAACCTTGCCATGAATATAGTAGGTAAGAAATTAGAAAAAATGGGTTATGAATTCCAAGCTATAAACAGTAAGTTAAAAAAACACCCTCAATTTGTCTTATTTAAAAAAGGAGAACCTACTATTTTTGTATTGGTGAAAGCCTCTAATAATATTCAGAATCCGGAAGAATATGATGTTTTATGGATGGAAACATTCAAAGAACATGCAAAAAAGCAAAATGCTAAAGTTTGGTTTGCTGGTGTTGGAATTGCTAATGCAGAAAGCATTGAAAATCCTGTTTTTAAAAACCAACCGTATTACGTAGCTTTTGAGGATTTTATTAAAATTTTAGAATAAAAAAAAGCACCACTATGTGTGATGCTTTTTTTATTTTTTATAAAATAAGTTTTTACTCAGCTTTGGTTTCTAGCATATCAAAGAATTGGCCAATTTTTGGTAAAATTATAATTTTGGTTCTTCTGTTTATAGATTTATTTGCTGGGGTATCGTTAGGTGCTAGTGGCACATAGCTACTTCTTCCTGCAGCTATTAATCTACTTGGTTCTACTTCAAACTTAGATTGCAACACTCTGGTAATAGATGTGGCTCTTTTGGTAGATAAATCCCAGTTATCTTGTATAATGTCATTGTTAATTGGTGTAGAATCTGTATGACCTTCAATCATCACATCCATTTCTGGCTGACTGTTGATTACTGTAGCTACTTTTTCTAAAACCGAATATGCTTTTTCAGTTATTGTATAACTACCGCTTTTAAATAATAATTTATCTGAAATAGAGATAAAAACAACGGTTTTTTCTACATTTATTTCGATGTCTTCGTCGTCAATACCATCTTTTAATTCCTTTTTCAAGTTGAAAGCTACAACTAAATTTAAAGAATCTTTTTTAGTAGCAGCAGCTCTAATTCTATTAATGTACTTGTCTTTTTTACTTAATTGAGCTAGTGTTTCTTTTATATTATCTGTAGCTCCTTGAGTTAATACAGTCAAGTTATCAACATATTCTAGGGTCTTCTTTTTATCATTTTTTAAATCAGCAATGATATTATTTAAGTTTATTACATCAGCATCACATTTTTCATTATCAATAACACATTTTGTTAAACTATTTTTTACCGCTAGAAGTTCATCTTTAGTTTTATTGTGTTTAGATTGAAGTGTTGCATATTCTTTTTTAGAAATACAAGAACTTGCAAAAATTGACGCTACTAATATGATTACTATTTTTTTCATTTTTTTTAGTATAGAAATTTACTTTACAAATTTAAAAATATTGTCCTTATAATAGGGGTTATTAATAAAAATTTATCAACCATTCATAAAAACTTTATATTATATCTTTGTATCCTTAAAATTTAACTCATGAAAAAGGCTTTTTTTGTTTTTTTACTTTCTTCATTTTTTACTTTTATCTCGTGTAATAATGAGATTGATACACCGATAAAACTTCAAGGGTTTGTTTTTGGAACGACCTATAATATAATTTATTATGATGTTACTACTAATTTTGAAGATGACATTAATCAATTATTCGCTGAAGTAAATCAATCTACTTCAACTTACATGTATTCATCAGATATATCGAGAATTAATAGAGGAGAAAAAGATGTAAAAGTTGATAAATATTTCCAAGAGGTATTCAATAAGTCAACTCAAATTTTTAATGAAACTAATGGTTATTTTGATCCAACTGTTGGAAATTTAGTCAATGCTTGGGGATTTGGACCAGAAAAACCCTTAAACAATTTAGATAGTAGTAAAGTAAAAGAGTTAATGCAATTTGTGGGTTTCAATAAAGTGAAACTAGTTGATAATGAAATTATTAAAGAGTACTCTGAAACATATTTTGACTTTAATTCTATCGGAAAAGGATATGGTTTAGACGTTATCGCTAGATTTTTAGAAACTAAAGGGATTAAAAATTATTTAGTTGAAATTGGGGGTGAGGTTAGATTAAAAGGGACCAAACCAACTGGGAAGTTATGGACCGTTCAATTAGACGATCCTAACACAGATGGATCACGCTCTGCTTTTAAAAAATTAAATTTGACCAATATCTCTATGGCAAGTTCTGGAAATTACAGAAAATTCAGAATTGACAAAAATGGAGAAAAATATGTACATACAATTAACCCCAAAACAGGCTATGCAACTGAAAGTAACTTGTTAGCTGCAACCGTTATCGCAGAATTAGATTGTGCTGATGTGGATGCCTATGCAACGGCTTTTATGGCTATGGGATTTGAAAAAACCAAAAAGTTTTTACAAGCCAAGCCTTCTTTAAAAGTGGTGTTGATTTATGTAGATGAAAATGGTAAGTTGCTTGAGTTTGAGAACTAATTTTTAAAAACTACGGGTAATAGTTCACCTTCCATTAATCTGTATCTTCTTGAAAGCTCTGAAGAAATTTTTTGTGAATAATTAACTTCTTCAACTATAAAACCAATAGATCTTAATTTGGTAAAATAATCTAGTCCATATATTCGCACATGATCGTATTGACCAAATATTTTTGCTCGTTCTTTTTTATCGGTTATTGAGTTATCCTCAAAAGTTGTTTCTCTATTTAAATCTTGAGGAATTTGAAAAACTCCCATTCCTCCTTTTTTCATAACTCTGTATAATTCTTTCATAGCTTTCGTATCATCTTGTATGTGTTCTAATACGTGATTACAAAAGATAATATCAAAAGTATTTTCTTCAAAAGGTAAGTCTGTTATATTCGCCCTTATATCCGCTATTGGAGAGTTTAAGTCTGCAGTAATATATTCATGCTCTAAGTCATTAAAACGATTTACAAAACATTGTTCTGGGGCCATGTGTAACACTTTTTTCTTGGTTGTGAAGAAGTCAGTTTCATTTTTTAAGTATAGCCACAACAATCTATGTCTTTCTAAAGAAAGTGTACTAGGAGATAATACATTTTCTCTTTGATTTTCATAACCATAGGGTAAAAATTTTCTAAAACTTCTATTATCTATCGGATCCGTATAAGAATTACCTCTTAAGTAAAAGGCCATCAAGGGTCTAGCTACATAACTTAATTTTATAAGTATTGGGCGAGGTATTGTGTTTAATATGATTTTAAATAATTTCAATAAATTAGATTACATGGGTGAGATACGGAATTCATTTTCTTCATCACTACTTATACCCAATGCTTCATAAATATATTTAAATGTGGATAAGAGTTCTGGTTTACCGTTAATTATAGCTATATCATGTTCAAAATGAGCACTTGGTTTCCCATCCTTAGTTAAAATAGTCCAACCGTCACTAAGTTGATTTATTCTATGTGTACCCATGTTAATCATAGGTTCTATAGCTACTACCATACCGTTAATCAATTTTTTTCCTCTTCCCCTTTTACCATAGTTTGGCATCTCAGGATCTTCATGCATTTTTTTTCCCAATCCATGACCAACCAATTCTCTCACTACCCCATAGCCTCTATCTTCACAATATTTTTGTATGGCATACCCAACATCGCCTATTCTATTCCCTGCTTTTAATTCTCGAATTCCCTCATACAAGCTTTGTTTGGTTACCTCCAATAGTTTTTGTGTTTCTTCTTCTATTTCCCCAACTGCAAATGTATATGCATGATCACCATAAAAACCATTTTTTAGAGCACCACAATCAATAGAAATAATATCTCCTTCTTGTAGAGGTTTGTCATTTGGGATTCCATGTACTACTTGTGCATTAGGGCTCATGCAAAGTGTATTTGGGAAATCATATAAACCCAAAAATCCAGGGATAGCATCTTGAGAACGAATATATTCTTCAGCTATTTTGTCTAAAAATAAGGTAGTAACTCCTGGTTTAACCTCACTTGCAAGAATGCCAAGGGTTCTAGAAACTACTAGAGCACTTTCGCGCATAATTTCTATTTCTTCTCTTGTTTTTACTTTAATCATATGAAAGTATTAGGAAAGTGTAAAGATAAATTAATTTAAAAACATAGGGCATGAAACTTTACCCTAGAAAAGCCAAGAACATACAACACTAGATGGTTTTATTTTTGGTAGGGATGTTTGTAATTACCTCCACGCAAGATTTTTAAAATATCTTTTTCTATTGTTTTTTTGGAATGTTCTACAAAGCGACCAATCTCTTTGCCATCTCTAAAAAAAATAAATGTAGGAGTATGATTTATCGCAAATCCTTTTTGAAGATTAGTTGGAGTTTTCTTTCCAATAGTAATTCCAATCATTTTAAAATCATTTTCAAGATCAAATCCAGCTAACTCCATGATCTTATAAAACCTTGGGAGTTCTCTTTTACTATCATGGCACCAACTTCCAATAAAAGATTTAATTGAAATATTTTTGAGTTTTTTTTTGATTTTCTGAATTGTTTTTGGGTCTGCAGTATACGCATCATAATTTTTTGAGAACCAATCTTTGTATTTTCCATTTAAGAAATCAGACTTTTTAAGATACCCAACTAAATTACCATTGATATTTCTCTTTTCTTGCGCATTGACCAATAAAAACGAACAGAAGAAAATTACAAATAAAAGCTTCTTCATTTTAAAGTAGTGATTTTCTTGTCATTTCTTTTGGTTGTTCAATACCCATTAATTCTAAGATAGTGGGAGCTATATCTCCAAGTACACCATTTTTTATTGATTGAATTTTTTTATCAATAAGAACTATTGGAACAGGATTTGTTGTGTGAGCAGTATGAGGGCTTCCGTCTGGATTCATCATCGTTTCACAATTTCCATGATCAGCAATCAGAAGGGTTGTGTATCCATTTTGTAAGCCAGTAGAAATCACCCCTTTTGTGCATTTATCAACCGTTTCACATGCTTTTACTGCTGCGTCAAACACTCCTGTATGCCCTACCATATCTCCATTAGCAAAATTCAAGCATACAAAATCTACTTCTCCCTTTTCTAACTCAGGTACAATAGCATCTCTTATTTCGTAGGCACTCATTTCTGGTTTTAAATCATAGGTTGCTACTTTTGGTGACGGACAAAGAAGTCTTTTTTCTCCATCAAATTCTTTTTCTCTTCCACCTGAAAAGAAAAAAGTAACATGAGGGTATTTTTCAGTTTCAGCGATTCTGATTTGTTTTTTATTTGCGTTCTCTAAAACTTCCCCCAACGTGTTTTCAATATTTTCACTGTTGTAAACCACTTTAATGTCTTTGAAAGTTTTATCATAATTAGTTAACGTAACAAAGTATAATGGAATTTTATGCATGTTAAATTCCTCATTGTCATTTTGACTCAACACTTCTGTTAATTGTCTTCCTCTGTCTGTTCTAAAATTGAAGAAAATGACAACATCATCTTTTTTAATAGAGGTTTTAGGCTTATCGTTTTCATCAACCATTATTATAGGTTTAATGAACTCATCTGTTATCTTCATATCATAACTTTTTTGAATACTCTCTGTTGCGTTAGTTGAGTGTTCTCCAATTCCATTAACCAATGCATCATAGGCCAATTTCACTCTTTCCCATCTATTATCTCTATCCATTGCATAGTATCTGCCAGTAACAGAGGCTAATTCTCCGGTAGTACTTTTCATATGCTTTTGAATATCATCAATAAAATAAGCACCTGATTTTGGATCACAGTCTCTTCCATCAGTAAATGCATGAAGAAAAACATTTTTCACTTCATGATCATTAGCAGCACTAAGTAAACCCTTTACGTGATTGATATGTGAATGAATTCCTCCATTAGACACCAACCCCAATAAATGCACATTTTTCTGGTGATCTCTAGCATACTTGAAAGCATTTAACAATTCTTTCTCTTTAGATAATTTACCTTCTCTAACGGCAATATTAATTTTTGCAAGATTTTGATAAACAATTCTACCAGCACCTAAATTCATATGACCTACCTCAGAATTTCCCATTTGACCCTCAGGCAAACCTACATATTCACCATCGGTTCTTAATTCTGAAGATGGATATGTATGATATAGTGAATTTATATATGGTGTTTTTGCATTAAAAATTGCAGAAACTTTTGGGTCTTGGGTAATTCCCCAGCCGTCTAAAATTAATAAGATTACTTTCTTGTTCATGATGTGTTTTGAATTGTAAAAGTAAGAAAGATTTTAAGGTATTTATTAAAATTTTGCGAAACCGATTCAGTAATTCAATATGTATATAATACTTCATCAATTGATTACGACTATTTTTATTTTAACTTCTATTGGGAATTGATCACATTTATTGATTCAATAATTAATTTAGCGTACCAAAACCATGCTAATTCCTATATTTATCCTTATAAAATGTTTAATTTTACGAAACAAATTTATCAACAAAACTATTATGAGTTTATTTGGAATGTTTAGCCATAAAGAGGCTACAAATAAAATTGAGGAATATTTGAAAAAAGGAGCTATTATTTTAGATGTTAGAACTCTTCAAGAATGGAATGAGGGGCATATTAATGGTTCAGAGCATATTGTTTTAAATTCTATTCCTGATCATATAGAACGTATCAAAGGATTTCAAAAACCTATAATAGCAGTTTGTAAAAGTGGCGGTAGAAGCCAGAGTGCTACAGATTTTTTACAACAACATGGATTAGACATCATCAACGGAGGTCCTTGGGGCAACGTTTCGAAATTTATAGAATAATCCTCAAGGTAAGTTTTTTAAAAAGAGATGTGAGCGTATTTTTTTTTAAGGATTTCGATTTTTTCTTGAAGAGAAGATAAAAATTGCTGCTGTTTTTTTGAATCGGGGTTGAATGGTTTGTGTTCAAGACCCCTCTGAATTTTTATAACTTGCTTTTTTAGATCTATTGCCTCATCCGATAACCAATTTTCATAAAATTTTCCCCAAATATAATTTATCGCTATTTGATTTGGATGAATCATGTCTTCTTTGTAGAAACGATAATCACGTAATTCATCCATCATGATTTCATAACTTGGAAAATAGAAAGTATTTTCTTGATTTTTTATGATTTGATGAAGGGCTGAAATTAAATGAGATTTACTCTGTTGATTTTCAATAAATCCATCTTTTAAATGACGAATAGGGGATACAGTAAAGATGAAATTTATATCTGGATTAACTTTTCTAATTAAAGAAATTATTGATGAAAGGCTATTATTAATTTCGGTAATTGGTAATAGCTCTTTTTTAAATTTATGTTGAGGAACTTTATGGCAGTTAGTAACAATTTCATCAGATTCCAACAAACGATACACCCAGGATGTTCCTAGCGTAATTACGATATGAGTACTACTTTTTAAAGCTGTATTTATTAATGCAGATGCTTTGTTAAGTTTTTCTATAATCTCCTCTTTTGATGAGGAACTCAGTTTTGAATGTGCTTCAAAAGACTGCCATCGTTCATTAAAATAAAAGATATCTTTTTCAGTATATTCTTTTTTACAAAGGGCATTTTTAATAATTGTTTCTATTGCTTTTGGATGAAATAAAATGCCAAAAGGATTAAGAATCGATTGAAATTTATGATAACTTAATTTTTGCCCAATATTATCTGAAAAACAAGAGCCCAGTAGAAATATCTTTGAATTGTAATCTATAGGGTTACAGGTGTTTTTAGAAAACGGTATGTGAGTTTGAAGATTAATAAAACTGGTTTTAACTTGAGTTCCCTTTTGTATTGATTATTTTTAATTTTTAATAACTGACGGATTAATGTTAATCCAAATACATAACTGCCTTTTCTAAAGCTTCCTGAATTCCTAAGGGGTTTTTTCCACCTGCTGTTGCAAAAAATGCTTGACCACCTCCGCCACCTTGAATATACTTTCCTAATTCTCTAACAATAGTTCCTGCATTTAAATTTTTACTAGCTACAATTTCTTTTGATACATAACAGGTTAAAATCGCTTTTCCATTTGTCTCAGCTCCAAACAATAAGAATAAATTTTTAAACTCACTTCCTAATTCGAATGCTAGCGTTTTGATACTATTTGCATCTAAATCAATTTTTTTTGCTAAAAATTGAACTTCATTGATTTCTTTAAGTTCATTTTTCAAATCACTCTTTAGATGCTTAGCTTTTGCTTTTATCAACTGATCTAGTTGTTTCTTTAATGCACTATTTTCTTGCTGTAGGGAAAGAATTGCTTTAACAGGTTCTTTTGGATTATTAAGTACGTCTTTAATCTCTTGGTAGCTACTATTATTTTTTAAATAATATTCTTTAGTAGCATCCATAGTAATTGCTTCAATTCTTCTTATACCAGCAGCTACAGCTCCCTCAGATTTAATTTTGAAATGCCAAATTTCTGAGGTATTTGTGACGTGAGTTCCACCACATAATTCAATAGATTGTCCAAAACGAATAGACCTAACTTTATCTCCATATTTTTCACCAAATAAACTTATTGCACCATCAGCAATTGCTTCTTCTTTTGGGATACTACGTTTTTCTTCCAATGGAAGTTTTCCTTCAATTCTCGCATTCACAAAATATTCCACATCATGTAACTCCTCTGAAGTTAATTTGGAAAAATGAGAAAAATCAAACCGTAAATGTTTAGAATTTACAGCACTTCCTTTTTGTTCAACATGTGTTCCTAGTACTTCACGTAAGGCCTGGTGAAGTAGATGAGTTGCACTATGATTTGCTGAGGTTCTATGACGTTGCTTTTCATCTACAACAGCATTAAAAGGCTCCTCTAGATTTTTTGGTAAGTTTTTTGTAAAATGAATAACAACATTGTTCTCTTTTTTAGTATTCAAAATATAAAGCACATCTCCATGGATATCTTCCAAATATCCTTTGTCGCCAACTTGTCCTCCGCCCTCTGGATAGAAGGGGGTTTGGTTAAAAACTAATTGATACTGATCACCTTCTTTTTTTGATGTAACTTTTCTAAATCGAGTAATTTTTACCTCAGACTCTGTTGCGTCATAACCATCAAACCCTATTTCAGGAATATTGCTAATGGAGGTCCAATCATCAGTTGAAGATTCACTTGCAGAGCGCGAACGTTCTTTTTGTTTTTTCATTTCAATATGAAAATCGTCTTCATTTAAAACAAACCCTTTTTCTCTTAAAATTAGTGAAGTTAAATCTATTGGAAATCCAAATGTATCATACAACTCAAAAGCTTTTTTACCTGAAACTTCTTTAGAATCTGAAGTTTCGATAATTGTATCTAACATTATAAGTCCTTGATCTAATGTTCTTAAAAAAGAAGTTTCTTCTTCTTTAATTACATTTTCAATCAATTGTTTTTGAGCTTTTAATTCTGGAAATGCAGTTCCCATTTTTTCAGAAAGAATGTCTATCAATCTATACATAAAGGGTTCTTTTTTATGTAGGAATGTAAATCCGTAACGAACAGCTCTTCTCAAAATTCTTCGGATCACATAGCCTGCACCTGTATTACTAGGTAATTGTCCATCAGCAATTGAAAAAGCAACTGCTCTTACATGATCCACAATTACTCTGATTGCGATATCCTCTTTTTCATTTTCACCATAAATTACAGAAGAAATTGCTTCTATCTCTCTGATTAATGGAGTAAAAATATCTGTATCATAATTAGATTTTACATTTTGTAAAACCATACATAGACGCTCAAATCCCATTCCTGTATCTATGTGTTTTGCTGGTAAATCCTCTAGGGTTCCATTAGCTTTTCTATTGTATTGCATGAAAACCAAGTTCCATATTTCTACAACCTGAGGATGATCTTTGTTGACCAAATTTTTTCCATCAACAGCTGCCTTTTCTTCATCAGTTCTAATATCTACATGAATTTCAGAACACGGTCCACAAGGTCCTTGTTCACCCATTTCCCAGAAATTATCCTTTTTGTCTCCCAATAGAATACGATCCTCAGGAACAATTTTTTTCCAAAGGTCAAATGCTTCTTGATCTATTGGTAAATTATCTTCATCTAAACTGCCTTCAAAAATTGTGACATACAGAATGTCCTCAGAAATACCATAGACCTCAGTTAGTAGTTCCCAAGCCCATGTTATGGCCTCTTTCTTAAAGTAATCCCCAAAGCTCCAATTTCCTAACATTTCAAACATGGTATGATGGTAGGTGTCATATCCAACCTCTTCTAAATCATTATGTTTTCCAGAAACTCTTAAGCATTTTTGAGTGTCAGAAATTCTTGTATTTTTTGGAATTTTATTTCCTAAAAAATATTCTTTGAATGGGGCCATCCCAGAATTTGTGAACATCAACGTAGGATCATCTTTCAAAACCATAGGTGATGAAGCGACAATTTGATGGGATTTTTCTTTGAAAAAATTTAAAAAATGTGAGCGAATTTCTTTAGATTTCATAAATCAAAAGTTAATTTTCTTTTACCGTTAATGTTAAAAATTTATACTTGAAATGAGTCAAAGTTATAGTTAGTGAAACATTTTGTAAATTTGCTTTTGTTAATTTATAAATTACTTTTTTAACCAGTAGTTTATAGTAACAAAAGTAGCATATTTAGATTTATGGCAAAAGTAAAATATTATTACGACTCAGATACCCTAAGCTATCGTAGAGTAGAAAAATCAAAAGGGAATATTTCCAAGATCATTATTCTCAGTTTTTTTGGTGTTATTTTAATTATGCTCTCAGGTTTTATCGTACTAAGTCAGTTTTTAAAGACACCAGATCAGCTTTCTCAACAAAGAGAATTAGAAAATCTAAAATTTAATTATGAACTATTAAATAAAAGATTAGACGAAAGCTCCTCGGTACTTTCTCAACTTCAACAAAGAGATAATAATATTTACAGAGCTTATTTTGAAGCTAACCCAATACCAGAAGAACAACGTAAAGCTGGTTTTGGAGGTGTGAATAGATATAGTTATCTCAATGGTTATGACAATTCTATACTCGTAAAGAATGTCACAAAAAAACTAGATATCCTATCAAAACAAATGGTTGTTCAATCAAAATCTTTAGATGAAATTGTTTCTTTGGCTAAAGAAAAAGAAAATATGTTGGCCTCAATTCCAGCAATTATGCCAATAAAAAAAGAAGATTTATCTTATGTTGCCTCTGGTTTTAAATATAGAATGCATCCAATTTTAAAAATTAGAAAATTTCATAAAGGAATGGATTTTAAAGCTGCAACAGGAACACCAATTTATGCCTCAGGAAATGGGAGAGTGTCTTTGGCTCAGCGAAGTGCAACTTTTGGTAAAGTTGTATACATAGAACACGGCTTTGGATACAAAACGGTGTACGCTCACATGAGTAAAATTGCTACTAGAAAAGGAAGGAAAGTGAAACGTGGAGATATTATAGGATATGTAGGAAATACCGGAAGATCTGTTGGTTCTCATTTACATTATGAAGTACATAAAAACGGTAGGGCTTTAAATCCTATCAATTTCTATTATGGAGATTTAACTCCAGAAGAATTTTTAGCAATGCAAATTGCTTCTGAGGAAGAGGGCCAATCCTACGATTAATACAGCAATATGCACATAGATTTACCCGAAAAAAGATATTATAAGATAGGAGAGGTGGCTAAAGCCTTTTCTGTAAATACTTCATTGATTAGATTTTGGGAAAAAGAATTTGAAATTATTAAGCCCAAAAAAAATGCAAAAGGAAATCGTTTATTTACTTCCAACGATGTCTCCAATTTCAAACTTATATATAACCTAGTTAAAGAAAGGGGTTTTACTTTAGAGGGGGCGAAACAAAAATTAAAGAAAAATCCGCTCGGTACGATAAACAATTATGAAATCGTAAGTAGATTAGAATTTGTAAAAGCGGAGCTAATTAAGATAAAAAATCAATTATAAAATACTATGCACGCATAATATTTTATAATTATTTGTCCTATCTTCGTAGCATTAAGATAAAATAAAACATCAATTTTTAAAAACATTAGATAATATGGCTGAAAAATATGTTGACATAGATACACTAAAATATCTTCTTTATGATATTCACAATTTAGAGGAGCTTTTAGTTAGAGATCGTTTTCAAGATCATGATAAAGAATCACTAGACATGTTTA
>JABAZK010000131.1 GCA_018608485.1 Flavobacteriaceae bacterium
GTGTTTATTAACCAAAAACTATTACAATGAAAAAAGTCATTCTACTTCTTACAATTACCTTTTTAATAACTAGTTGCCAAAATAATGAACCTATTATGAATAAAAATGTTGGTGAAATTTTAAGCGGAAATAATAAAGGTAGTACTTACTCAATTGGAAGTATGGAGCACGCTCAACTAGCACTAGATTTTTCAAATGCATTTGTAAATCAAGATTGGGATTTTGTAAATGAAGAAAATTATCAAAAAACTGTCTTTTTTTATCCTGAAAAAGGATTGGATAAACTTGAGTTTGATTTACCTAGTTTAATTGAACTTGCAAAATCTATGCACGAACCATATGATTCAATTACAAGAAATGTTTATGATGTAATCCCTTTGACCCCATCTTATGATCAGAATTTAACTGTTGTAATGTTTCCATTTACTGAAACAAGATATAGAAAGGATGGTGAAATTGAAAAATATAGATTTTTTGAAAGACATTATATCAAAGATGGTAAAATTGCTGGAGTGAGAAAATGGAGTCAGGAAGAATAAAAAACTAAATGTTGTAAATTGGGGTATGAAAAAAACAATTTGGAATCATTTTATTCAAGGCTTTGTAATTTTCTCTAGTGTTCTACTTTCTTTATACTTGGGTAATTTAAATAACAACTCAACCGAAACAAGCAAAAAGAACAATTACATTAAAGACCTGTCTTTATCATTACAAGAAGATATTTCTCAGCTTCAAAGTTTAATTAATATTTTAAATGAGTCTGAAAACTTAATAGTGGAAATTCAAAACGATTTAGATAATGTAAATTTTAATTTGAATGAAGACAAGATAATTAATAACATACTTAATATTGAAGTAGGTTTTTCTTTTTTTCCTCAAGATGGTGTTTATAATCAAATGATATCAACAGGGTCATTTGAATTAATTACAAATGAAGATTTAAAAAAGAACCTTCTTGAAATGTATAATCATCAAATGGCAAGGAATTACGCAACATCGTTAGAAATTGACAATTTTAATCTTACGTTTAGGGCTATTCCTTATGACCAATTTCGTATTAGATTTGACTATAATTTATTAGATGGAGATTTTTATGGTAAAAGAAAGCTTACCAGTTACAATTTCAATGATTCTTATTATAAATCTAATTCATTTTATGGCCTTCTATCGCAGGCTAAACTATATGCAAATATGTACAAGAGACAGTTGAGCGATATACTAGTTTCATATGAAGAAACCGTGTTACTTTGTAGACAAGAAGTGATGTAATACTGCAATGTTATGATAAAAAAGTACTTCGTATTACTATCCTTATTTTTTTTTATTTGCTGTGCTGATGATAATATTAAATCTTACGAATTAGCTGACCAATGGCCAAGTCTGCCAAATGACTTTATTCTTGGAAATCCCACAGGAATTGGAGTAAGTTCAAGTAATGATATAGTGGTTTTTCATAGAGGAAGTAGGGTCTGGAAAACACCAATGCCGACGGAAAAAATCAAAGAAAAAACTATATTAATTTTAGATAACAAAACTGGGGAAATTAAAAATGCTTGGGGGTCAGATTTATTCATAATGCCTCACGGGTTAGAGGTAGATCATGAAGATAATATTTGGGTTACCGATGTTGCTCTTCACCAGGTCTTCAAATTTAATTATACAGGTGAACTTTTAATGGTTTTGGGGGTCCCCAATCAATCTGGAGTTGATTCATTTCATTTTAATCTACCTACTGATGTTGCTGTAAGCCCAAACGGCTCATTTTATGTCAGCGACGGTTATGGAAATAGTAGGATAGTCAAGTTCTCAAGACAGGGTGAGTATCTATTTGAATGGGGTAAATTTGGAACTGATAAGGGGGAGTTTAACATACCTCACGGACTTGATTTAGATAAATCAGGAAACGTATATGTAGCAGATAGGGAGAATAATAGAATTCAAAAGTTTGATTCTTTAGGTGGATTTATAAGTCTTTGGCAAAATAAATCAATTGGTCAATTATACTCTGTAAACATAGGTAAAAGCGAAAATTATTTATTAGGTATAGATTACGTTATTAACGAAAATTTTATTCCTGTGGGGTCTGATATTTTCCGTTTTGATTTAAACCTAAATTTGAAAACTCGTTTTGGCAGAAGTGGTTTTTATAATGGAAAAAGTAAAAGATATCACGACATTCAGGTTGATAATAACGGAAATATTTACACTGCAGATATACTAGAAAACTCTCTTCAGAAATTTAGGCCTATTTTAAACTAAACCATGGCATTACCCTCTTCTTTCAGTTTAGCTATTAAACCTCTAAAATAGATTGCTTATATTTCTTATATTTGAGTAAAACTAACTTATTATGAAAAATTTATTATTACTATTACTTACTACAATCTTTTTGAGTTGTAGTCAGATACCAACTGGTGAACTTAGTGGCATTTTAGATGACAACAGTACTGAAGTTCAAATGACTAAAGAATTAATGAAAAAATATTCTGAAGGTAAATTTCGTGAAATTGCAGATATGATTTCAGACGATTCTGGAGAATACTATTTTAATAATGTTAAAGTAGATAAAGAAGGATGGCTCTCAGCGGCCGAGGGGCATCATGATTTATTTGATAACATTAAAAATGATAGTGAAGGAATAAATCTTACTTCTGCTAAATATAACAACGGTAATACTTGGTCCATGGCCTGGTTTCAGTGGACAGGAAAGGGAAAATATACTGGTGAAGATGTAAAAATTATTGTTCATCATGGCTTCCGTTTTGAAAATGAAAAAATAGTCTCTGCTTATCATTTTTTTGATCCAAGTTTAATCGACAGAGAAGTTAAAGCTGCCGAAGGCGTTAACAAAAGTTCCCAAAGAGTACTGGGCTTAGCAGAATTAAAAATTAATAAAGGATTTTCATCATCTGATGTGGAAGAGTTTTTAAAAAGGTTTAGCAAATTTGTAAGGGAAACAGAACCTGGAACATACGATTTTGGATACTTTATTTCTCCTGATGGTAAAAAAGTTAATCTGGTAGAGAAATATTACACCTCTTCCGACTTTGTTCACCACTTAAATAACTTTGAGAAGAGCGACTATTCCAAAGAATTTATGACACTATTTACTCTAAATAAAGTGATTATCGCTGGGGATGCCTCAGATGAACTTAAAGCTAAAGCTGTGGCTTACGGGGCAGAATTAAGGCCTCAGATTGGGGGATGGATTAATTAACAATAAAGCTTATTTGGTTCTAGTTTTACATTACCAAAGCCATTAAAAAATAGAATTCTGCTTACACTTTAAAGTATAAGCAAAAAAAAGGTTTACAGAAATGTAAACCTTTTTTAAATTAAATTAAAAAGTAATGTTTTTAGTTTTTACTCTCCTTTAAGTAATTTTTTAAATGCCTCTAGATCAAACTCATTCCCGTAAAACAGTGTACTCATTTTCATAATATCTGCTGCTATAAGAACTGCCGTTTTTATTTCATCTTCTGAAGCTCCTAGTCTTTTTAGCTCAGCTATGTGATAAGGAATACAATATTGACATTTAACTGCTGCCGATGTTCCAAGTGCTACTAAATGAGCCTCTTTTTCAGCTATAGCCCCTTCTTTATATAAGCCCATTTGAGCTTTAAAATAAGTTGCTGAACTTTTAAGTATTGATTCAGGATAGACATTGTTGAATGGACTTTCAGCTAAAATCTGCTGCTTCTCATCATTTGTTAGTTTTGAATCTTGAGAAAA
>JABAZK010000165.1:0-1447 GCA_018608485.1 Flavobacteriaceae bacterium
CTGGCAGTAATTAGAGTCTGCCAGTAGAAAAACCTCTAAAAACCTCAGCTAAAACTAAATAAACAAGCCCCCACTATTGCTTATAAAATCGGTTTCTATTTAGTGCTATTTGTGTGAAATTGATATATAGCCCCACGATTTGGTGTAACTAAATAGACTTTATGCATTTTTTAGTTCAAAAAGTAATTATTAATTATAGAAATTAATTTATCGTTTTCAGAATAATTTAATTCATAAAATGCTGTTTTTTTTATCCATTTTAAGAAAGCTTTTGCGTTAACTTCTTCCTTTGAAATCCAAGCATCTGGTAAGAATTTTTTTAAAGCCTCATGTGTACTAATTTTTTTCATTGAGTTTTCTGCACCTTCGGAGTACTGAACCCAGACCACGGCGCTACAATTTGCACTAGTTTCTTTTGATATTGCTGGAAGATATTTAATATTACCTTTCAATTCATTGATATAATATTCATTAAAACTTTTGAGTTCTGGATGTAACTGCTCAATTAAATTATATGATTTTTCTTTTATAGAAATAGCCGACGGAAAGCAGTATGTTTTAAAATCTGATCTTAGTACCGGAGAAAAATCATCTGCAATTACATTATAGCCATTGGCCATTAATATGGACACAAGCGTACTTTTACCGTTTCCAGAGTCGCCGGTAAACATAACTGAATGATTATTCTTAGAAATAGTAGATGCGTGAAATACTCCCATCCAATCGTGCTCATTTTTATTATAAAATGAACACATTAATTCCATAGAAAATTTTCCTTGAAACTCATGTAGTTGATTACTACCCCAGGCACCTAAAACTTGATTATTCTTTAAAATAAATAGTGTGTTGTCGCTATTGAAAATCTTATATTCGATGTCATAGATATTTCCCTGGTCTATTAGTAGATGACTGTATTTTTGATGAATTAATGACTTTGTTTCTTCAGAATCATAGCATAATTTGATGATTACACCATTAAACGAATAATATTGAATAATATCACAAGGTTTTACTATGTCTGGATGTTTTGTAGAAGTTTTTAATTGAACTTTTTTCGTTTCTGCCAATAACTCTGAAATATCTTTATTAATTCTTATAGCTACAGTACTACTAACCTGTAAAGATTCAGTTATAAGAGTTATGAAGTCATCTAAAGACAAATGATCTTTTTTTTTAATTAACTCTAAAATAGTAGAATCTAAAACTATATACTTATTTGATTCTTTTAACCATACAATAGAATCCTCTTCAGAGATTTTTTGAGCTATTGAAAAAGGCAAGTCTTTTAAGGTTTTAACCATGTGTATAGATACTTTAAAAGTGTTTTATTATGATAATGAATACTAATTTTATTTAAAGCATATCCTCTGATTTCGTTGTTGAAGAATAGTTGAGTTACTAATACACATTTTTTAATATAATTTTGTGTAATAAATAAAATTCTAAA
>JABAZK010000165.1:1547-3615 GCA_018608485.1 Flavobacteriaceae bacterium
CTAAAACCTTTGTAGTTTTTTCTTCATCCTTATGTTGAATAATAAAGTCGATATCTCCAATCATTCGCTCTCCGATATCTTCAAAAACATTAGATAGTAAAAGCGCAGTTCCCTTCAAAAAAATATGTTTAATATTATTTTTATAAAGTAATTCTGACAGCTCTTTTGCCTCAGATAATAAAACGGTATTTCTAGCTTTATTAATAGAGTAGATATTTTTTATATAGTCTATAAAGTCATCTGGAAATAGGTGGGAATGATTCTTTTTATTGATATTAAAATAAAGAGCCGGTAGCATCAGATGGCTACTAGCAAGTTTTATTAAATTTTCAAAATTAATGGCGTTTATATCAATACCATTCAGAATTTCACTTTCTGAACGGTAAAGAATATTTACCATAAATTTTTCCTCAGGACTAATCATCCCAGCCTCCTGGTGATGGAGGGCTATCGTCCCCCAAATCCGAGCCTCCAGGGTTGCTGCCACCTCCAGGGTTAGGAGAAGCAGACTGAGCTTGCGCTATTTTTGGATTTAGTATCATAAAAGTTCCGAAAGCAGTTAGTGCTGCATACTTCCCCATTTTTTTTATAGCTTCCTCTCTTGTAATCTCTGAACAAACTTTTTCTGATTTATTTTTAGTTTTTTTGTTCATATTTTTATTTTTTTATAACAATCTTCTTGGTTACAATAACATTTCCAGATTCTAACTTGATGACATAAACTCCCGTTGCAAATCCTTCCGTCGAGACTGTTTCTCGGTTGTTATTGTTTGCTAAAGTTTTATGCAGCACTTCTTGACCTAAAATATCATATACTCTTAAGTTTGTTTGGTTTGTCTGAAATGCCAAGCCTTCAATAGTAATAAAATTATTTGCATCTAACTTATATCCATTTAAATAATTGGTTAGTATTTCATCTTCAATAGAAAAAGTAGTTTGAGTTAAATGAAGATAGAATCTACCCACTTCGCTTAAATTGATTTCTGGAATTAAATCAAAGTCTTGTTCATTTAAAAGAGTCATCGTTCCCTGTTGATTATCTTCTAAATAAATATTTGTGCCTTCATAAATACCATTGGTGTGTATACTTATTCTGAATCCGTCTGCGGACTCTCTGTTAATTACAAGAGGAATTACGACATCATTAATACTCTCGAGCCCCATTGCATTAATAGCAAATCCGACCCCTTCATCTTCTTCTACTAATCTTGATGTTAAAGCTGCTTGTTGGTTAAAATGTCCAGCGTCATAGCCTGGGTCTAGTCCTAGATTAAGTCCGTCTTGAAAATAGAATTTCGTTTGATCTATTTCTGTATCTCCCTGGTTAATACTAAGAATTAGTTCATAAGAGTCTTGCATAATTCTTCCAAGAATTAAATCATCCCCTCCTACAACAGTTCTCATTTGAGTTGTAAAGGAAATGTTATCAGAGTTAGTATTATCTGATGCGACCATAAACGCTTGTCCAGGAGCAAGAAGTAATGTACCAATATTATTATAAATTGTATATCCTGTTCCATCTGCATCATAGCCATAAATGGCTTCATAAGAATCGTCAAGCTTATCACTATTTACTGTTAAAAAGTTATTAGTAGCATGCGCATTGGCATTTCCTTGGATGTAAGATGGAAAAGGATTTGCTACTAAATTCCATCTTCTTCCTGTCCCTGAGTTTGCAGCATCATTATTAATAATTGATTGTGTTTGATTTGTAGAAGCTGGGCTTCCTGTAAAAACAAGTATTCCACTTCCACTTCCAATAGATCCAATTTGATAACCTTTACCAATGTCGAAGTTGCCTGAACTTCCAATAGTAGAAGTAGTATAGTTTGTCCAAGTGTCAGTAACATTATTATACTCTCCGATGGCATAAGCACTACCATTGGTCGCTAGTGTTGAAGAATTTGTTGAAGCAAAAGCACTAATTGATAGCCCATCTACAGGCGACCCAATTAAATCCCATTCATTAGTACCTACAGGATTGACATAACGATTATAGGTAATGTTTCCAGAAACAGACCCGCCTATTATGATGGATGAAAACTCATCAGAATCTGAGTTTAATGTA
>JABAZK010000113.1 GCA_018608485.1 Flavobacteriaceae bacterium
CCTAACCATAAGATAAAAACTCCTAATGTTGCTAATACTTGGTTGTGACCTGGTATTGGCATTACTTTTCCGTTTACAAATTTTCCAATTCTTGGTCCTACCATAAAAGCGGCTACTAAAGCTGCCCATCCACCAACAGAATGAACTATGGAAGATCCAGCAAAATCTATGAAACCTAACTCAGTTAACCAACCAGAACCTTGCCACTGCCATCCTCCAGATATTGGATAAATAATAGCTGTCATTACTATGGAAAAGATCACGTAGGTAGAATATTTTGTTCTACCAGCAATTGCTCCAGACACAATAGTTGCAGCTGTTGCTGCAAACATAGTTTGGAAAAATAAATCTGCTCCTTCTCCTTGAAATAAACCACTCCAAAAAAACCATCCATTATTAGTATCACCATACATTAGAGAGTATCCAACTAACCAATAGGTTAAAGATCCAACACAAATGTCTAGGATATTTTTCATTGCAATATTTACTGCATTTTTAGATCTAGTCATACCAGATTCTACTAAGGTGAATCCTGCTTGCATAAAGAATACTAAAATACCTGATAACAACATCCAAAGCATTCCCATGTCTCCATATATTGACTCAGTTGTAGAGGCGACTGCAGCATCTACAGCAGCTGAAAGCTGTTCTTGAGTAACACCAGTAACTACTTGCAAACTATCTAAAGCAGTCTCTTGAATTACACTTGGTATCTTCGAGATTAATGTGGGTAAAAAATTATTCATAATTGTAATTTTTAATTAGTTTATAATTAGAAAGAGTATACAGCAGCTACGGTTAAACCACTTGCATTTTCTTTACCTCCAACAAATATTATATCATCTCCTGAAGTATCGTATCTTAATTCAGTAATTAGTTTTAAACTTTCAGATAATGTAGTATTACCTGTTAAAGTGAATGCTGAAATAGTTTGATTTCCTGCACCTGAAGTTAATGTGAAAAATTCTGGTCTTAAACCTAGAGCAAAAGTGTCAGAGAATTCATTTTGAAGGTATAAGGCAAAACCTTGATAACCTGAGTCAGCATCTTCAGAATTTGAATAGGCAGCATTAATTCCAAAAAAGAAAGAATCTGATAAATCAAAACCACCTGTATAATCTAGATATAAAACGTCTGAATAACCAAAACCGTCTGCTCCATATGCTAAGTTAAAAAATTGGTCTTTATAACCAACTTGAAAGCCTAATTGATAATAATCATAATAGGTTTCCTCACCATTGTCATCTATTGTACCATAAAAATTTGAACCAGCTGTTAATCCATGAGGGTTGGTTACAGCAAGCATAAAAGATAAATCGTCTGAGGCAGCATAATCTAATTTTAATCCAGTATGTGAAAATGGACCGGCATTAAATAAGTAAGAAACTGAATAATTAAAATTTCCAGTTGGAGATATAACCTCGTATCCGTAAAATGTATTAAATTGTCCCAAAGTAAACGTTACTTTATCGGAAGCATTATAGTAGGCATATAGTTGGTTTATTGCTCCGTCATAAGCATTAGCTGCATTTGCTCTCGGTCCAAAAGCTAAGTCTGCAACAACACCTGTTTTACCTTTCTCGTAAGAAAAAACTGTATTTGCCATTCCTAAGCCAAAGCCATTCGCTGGAACATCTGTTAAAGTTCCAATGGTACCAATGTCTGAGGTTGACAAGTTTGTAGAATAATACGTATCTACACTTCCACTTAAAGTAAAAGTTCCTTTTTCTTCTGTTTCTTGAGAATTCATGTTAAAGCTTGTAAATAATATCAAGCTTAATACTGTTAATTTGAATTTTGTCATTTTAAGATTTTTTTAGTTTAACATGCTGCGAATTTTATATAAAAAACTCGTAAAACCAAATAAACAAAGGGATTGAGGTTTACGAAAATGTTTTCGTAACCAAGTCGGTTATTAAAAAAAAGGGGCTTAAAATCAGAAAAATGTAATTTCTACAATTAAGAAAGAAGTGAAAATATGAATATCACTTTTTTAAAAAACAATATTATCATATTCGTAAAAATTAAGTTTTTTTAAAAAAATATTAATATCAAATTGCTAAAAACGTTAAAAATATCTCATTATTATCTATGAAATCAAACAAATAATTAAATATAACATAAATTCAATAAATAAAATGAGGATAAAAAAGACTTCTAATTGCAAACAAAAAAGTGTTTTATTTTTAAATCTTAAAATATTGGCTAATCTTTATAAAGTTTTCAATAAGATTATAAAAAGGAATAAAAGTATTATTTAAATTTATTTAACTTTTCTTTTGTAAAACTGGACAACACCAACCTTCCACTAATTTTAGCTTGTTCATCTAGTAATGTATCCCAATGGTCAGTACCTCTCCAAAATAATTTTTTTATTTCATTCATAGCTTCTTGGTTGAAGCTACATAGTTCTTCTGCAAAGGCTTGAACTGCTAAGTCTAATTCTGAAATGTTTTCAAATACTTCAGTATATAATCCATTGTCTTTTGCCCATGAAGTAGTAAAAAATTTAGAGGGATTTAAAGAGATTTGCGATAGAGAACTTAATCCAATTTTACGCTCAATTACTGGCCCAACAACAAAAGGACCTATACCTATATTAAGCTCACTTAACTTGATTTCTGCATGTTTTGTTGCCAAACAATAATCGCATGCAGCAATTATACCTACACCACCTCCTACTGTTTTACCTTGAATTCTTCCTATAATTAACTTTGGACAAATTCGCATTGCATTGATCACATTTGCAAATCCTGAGAAAAATGTTTTTCCAGAATCTTTATCAGAAATATTTACTAATTCTTTAAAGCTAGCACCTGCGCAAAAGGCTTTATCACCTCCACTTTGTAATACAATTACCTTAACATCTTGATGATTTCCAGCATTCTTTATGAAATATTCTAGTTTTTGTAATAACTCTCCTGGCAATGAATTTTGAGATGGATGATAAAATTCAATGTAAGAAATGTTATTTACTATAGTCTGCTTAACATAAGGTTTACCCATAAAGATATTTATTTAGCATTGTAAAAATACATAACAATACTATTATTTATAACATACCGTAAAATTAATTTGTAAAAAAACCTATTAAAATTGTCATAGTTAACTTAGTTTCACTAAATTTATTAAACAAGTCAACTAATTTAATTCGTTTAAAAACAGTCTATTAATGAGCAATTACAAAAATATTATACCTTTTTTATTTCAAAAGCTCCTTTCAGATAAAACTAGAACTACAACTGAAAAAATTATTTTAAATATTGCATTACTTAGTTTTTTTATTCATCTATTGATTATATATCTATTAAAATTTAATGTGATAGAATTTAGCTCAGATACAGAGTTATTAAACAATCCAATATCTGCAATTTATACTCCGTTTTCTTTTATTCTTATTTATGAGGTCTATCTATTAATTTATTATTTACCTAAATCATTTACAACTTATATTACAAAGCAGTATGAAATTATTACTCTAATTATCATACGTAAATTATTTAAAGATCTATCTTCTCTTGAACTTTCATCAAATTGGTTCGAAATTAAAGGAGACCTTCAGTTTACTTATGATTTAATTGCTTCTTTACTTCTTTTCTTATTTATATATTTATTTCAAAAACAAGGAAAAAAGAAAGTAAAACAACAACTAAATTTAAAACCTGATATAGAGAAATTTGTTAAAAAGAAAAGATTAATTGCGGTCATTTTAGTGCCTCTATTTTTATTTATGGCTTTAGACACTCTTTTTAAATGGTCTAATGGCATGTCTATAACCACCAACGAATTTCCGTCCCTAGAAAGTATTAATAATCTCTTTTTTGATCAATTCTTTACGGTATTAATACTTGTGGATGTTGTTTTGCTATTAATATCATTCTTTTACACTGATCAGTTTCATAAGATTATTAGAAATTCTGGTTTTATTATTTCCACCATCCTAATTAGAATGTCATTTGGTGTAAATGGATTGACAAATACAATACTCATACTTGTTGCTGTATTATTTGGATTGGCTATTTTATCCATACACAACAAATACGAAAAAAACTCTTTTATTTAAATTTCAAAAAAGTTTTTTGACATAATTAATAAAAAATTTTGCCAACCATATTTTTTTTTTATTTTTATTGAAAATAGCATTCAATGAATTTAATTAAAAAAATAGGATGGTCTAGCATGATAATGTTACTGCTATGTTTTATCATTATTCTAATTGCTGAATACTTATTTCTGTCAGGAGATAAACTACACGGCATTTTTATAGGTCTTTGGGCTCCAACTTTATTAGGATTATTAATTTACTTAAAACTAATAGGACATGAGCGCAGATAACATCGTTTTATATTTTTCAGTATTCGTTGTAGCTTTTGTTCTAATTTGGGCATTCTTTATGATACGTCAGTATGACAAAACAGGGCGTAATTAAATCAGCTTTTTTAGTTGTTTAATGACATAATCAATATCTTCTTTTGAAGAATATCTACTAAAAGAAAACCTAACGGAAGTATACCCTTCTTTTTCAGGATTGGTAATTTCTGATAATACATGGGAACCTGTACTACTTCCACTTTGGCACGCACTACCTCCAGAAACAGCAATCCCGTAAAGATCTAAATTAAATAAAAGTAATTCATTTTTAACAGGCAGAGATACATTTAAAATTGTACAACTACTATTTTCATTAGAGGCAGATTGTCCATTAAAGGAAATAGAAGAATTAATAGCTAGTAATTGGTCTATAAAATAATGCTTCAAAGAATTCATAGTTAATTTGTCTTTTTCTAAAGTATTAGAAGCTAAAACAAATGCTTTTTCCATTCCTAAAATTCCATGAACATTTTCTGTGCTAGATCTAGCACCTTTTTCTTGATCTCCGCCATGAAACATAGGTTGAATTCCAAAACCTTTCTTAAAATATGCAAATCCAACTCCTTTTGGACCATGAAATTTATGCGCACTTGCTACCATAAAATCTATAGGAGTTTCTTGTAAATTAATTGTATAATGGCCAACTGCTTGAACTGTATCTGAATGAAATAAAGCATTGTATGTATTACATAAATCACAGACTTGTTTTAATGGTAAAATATTTCCAATTTCATTATTGATATACATTAAACTTACCAAGGTTTTTTTATTGGTTTTTTTAAGCAAATCTTCTAAATGCTCTAAAGAAATATCTCCCGAAGGTAGCACGTTAACAAAATCTACCTCTATGTTACATGTATCTTTTAAAAAAGCTACTGTATGTAATACGGCATGATGTTCTATCTTAGAAGTTATTATACGTTTTACTCCTAAATTAGTAACTGCATTGTGTAAGATTAGATTATCTGCTTCTGTGCCTCCTGCAGTAAAAATAATTTCTGCTGCAGATGCGTTTAATAAGTTGGCAATGTTTTTTCTAGCTGTCTCAACCAAGTTTTTTGCCTTTCTACCAAATTGATGTGTAGAAGATGGATTTCCAAAATTTTCTGACATAGATTCCTGCATCACATCAATAACTTCTTTAGCTATTGGTGTTGTTGCAGCGTTATCTAAATAAATTTTTTTCATACTACAAAAGTATTTATTATTTATGACTTTGGATTTTGATATACATACACTTCTGTTGCTCCTAGACCATACTTTTTATAAGAAGCGTCATAAAATCTAACTGGGTACCTGCCAAATAAATAATGAAGCTCACTTTTTAAAACACCCTCTCCTACTCCGTGAATAAAAATAATTTTTGAAATTCTTTTAGAAATGGCATACTCAATTTTTCTTTTTGCTGTGTTTAATTGTAGCGTTAACATCTCAAAATTATCCATCCCTTTGGTACTTTTTATCAATTGATTGATGTGTAAATCTACTTCAAGTATCACTTCATTTTTCTCTTTTTTAAAATTAGATAGTGTAGGGATTTTTTCTTCTAATTTTTCGTTTAAGAGAGAGTTGTTGATGTCTGAAAATTTAGATAATTGATACTGATCTTCTTCTATAAGTACCAATTCTTTTTGTTGGTATTGATACACCATACCATCACTATCTTTAATACTTATTGTTTGATTATCTATGCTTACAATAACACCTTTTAAAACATCATCTAATACAGCTACTTTTTTACCTATGAGAAATTGCATAATTAACCTTAACTTAATCTTTATGTATTTGTTGTTATAGTATCTTTGGGGCAAAAGTAAGAAGATGATAAACACAAACCCTAAAATGGTAAAAGATTTCTTTGAAACGTCTCAACAAAATATTGTTATAGATGACACTAGAAAAGACCTTTTAGTAAAAATAGCTAACAAAATTGCTGCCAATTATAATAATGGCATTGTAAATATCAATTTTATTTGCACACACAATTCTAGACGAAGCCAACTAGGACAAGTTTGGAGTTTTTTTGCTGCTGACTATTTTAATCTTCCAATAAATGCTTTCTCTGGTGGTACAGAGGTAACTGCCTTTCATAGAAATACAGTTAAAACACTTACAGAAGTAGGATTTAAATTTGATGTTGTAGAGTTTTCTCATACAAATCCAAAATATAACATCTCTTTTGATAAAAATAAACCTTCATTGTTAGGTTTTTCTAAAATATATGATGATCATGAAAATAAAACACCTTATTTTGTATTAACTACTTGTAATAATGCCGATGAAAATTGCCCATTTATTCCTGAAGCTTTAGATAGATTTCATGTTCCTTACATAGATCCTAAACATGCTGATGATACTGATTTACAAGATGAAACTTACCTAAAAACTAGCGAGATTATTGCTGCAGAAATGTTTTATCTTTTTAATGAGGTTAAAACCTTATTATAATTAGATTTCAATGTCTTTATTATAGGGTATACTTTTTAAAATGTGGTTAATCGTATTTACCCTAGCCTCTGTTTTTCTGTTTGCCTTTATTACTTTCCAGGGAGATTTTTGAGTATCTGTTACCTCAAACATGGCTTGTTTATATTTTGTGTACTCATCCCATAATTCTTGAGCTCGTTCATCTACTGGAGACATTTTCCATTGCTTTAACGGATTGCTCTTTAATTCTTCAAATCTTTTAAATTGCTCTTTTTTTGATATAGACATGTATATCTTTACCAAATGAATTCCAGATTCTAAAATCATTCTTTCAAAATCATTTACTTGCCCCATAAATGTTTGATATTGTTCATCTGAACAAAAACCGTTAACGGGTTCTAAAACAGCTCTATTATACCAGCTTCTATTAAAAAAAACCATTTCACCTGCTTTGGGAAATTGCTCTACATATCTTTGAAAATACCATTGAGTTTGTTCGTCTTCAGTGGGTTTCTGTAAGGCAACTATTTTAATATGCCTTGGGTTTATTCTTTCCGTTATTCTTCTGATAGCACCACCTTTTCCAGCTGCATCTCTTCCTTCAAATAAAAAAATAACTCTTTCATTATTATTTATAGCCCAGGTTTGTAATTTAATTAACTCTACTTGAAGTTTTTTTAAATTACGCTCGTATTCTAAATACCGTAAAGTTCTATCTATATTAATTTGATCTTTAGATAAGAGGGAGATCAAACCTTTATTAGAATTCAATTTTTTTAATTCTGAAAGTGAAAATTCTCTGTCCATAATTAATCTATTTGAAAATTAGACCTATAATAACGCATCACTACGTTGGGATCTGGGGTTAATAAAGTAGAAGTATCTTTCTTCCCATCATAATCAAACCTAGATAATACATATCTCATGGCTTCTAATCTGGCTGTTTTTTTATGATTGGTTTTAATAATCATCCATGGACAATAAGTGGTATGTGTTTTACTATACATTTCGTCTTTATAATGTGTATAGGTATCCCACAACTCTTGACCTTTCTTATCTACAGGACTAAATTTCCATCTTTTTAATGGGTTATTATTTCTTGCATTGAAACGCTTTAATTGCTCTTCTTTAGAAATAGAAAGCCAAAATTTTATAATGATTAAACCATCTTCATATAACATGTGTTCAAATTCTGGAACCTGAACCAGAAAATCATTGTATTCTTTATCTGAGCAAAAACCCATTACTGGTTCTACAACTGCTCTGTTATACCAACTACGATCAAAAAATACAATTTCACCTGGGTTTGGTAATTCTTTAATGTATCTCTGAAAGTACCATTGCCCTTTTTCTACATTAGTGGGCTTGTTTAGAGCTACTAACCTTGAAGACCTGGGATTTAAATGCTCCATAAAGCGCCTAATAGCTCCTCCTTTTCCAGCAGCATCTCTTCCCTCAAAAATAACAGCAACACGCTTTTTTTCTTTTAATACCCATTGCTGTAGCTTTACCAATTCTATTTGGAGATCTCTTAATTGTTTTTCGTAGGCAAGAACATCCAATACTTTTGGGGATGAAATTCCTTTTGTATTCATAATAGAAAAAAGTTCTTTTGAAGTCTTGGCTTCAATAAAATCTTTTGCTTCTAATATTGGTTTAGATTCGGCCATCTATAAAAAATAATTGACCCCTAAAATATTACTTTTTTTTATATAATTTTAATCATACAGGCTTTATTAACTATTATATTTGGTATAATGAAATATCCTTTTCTCTTGTTACTCTTATTTTTAACTGTAGAAAGTTTTTCTCAAGAAAAATTTACGAAAGAATTTAGTATGGTAACCGATAATGATTTATACATTTCTATAGAAAAAGACAGATATTATAGCAATGGATTGTTTTTAAGTTATAGGTACATCCCTACCAAGTTTAATAAAACTCATAAAAAAATTATAACAGTTACATTGGGACATCAAATCTACACTCCTTTTAAGTCTACTGTTGTAAATAAAATTTTACATGATAGACCTTTTGCAGGATTTTTATATGCCCAATTAGATGTTTCTAAAACTTTTAAAAATAATAGTATCTTAAAAAATAGTTTTTTAGTTGGTGTTTTAGGTAAAAGTGCCTTTGGGCAGGAGTTGCAGGAAGCAATTCATGAAATTTATAATTTTAAAAAACCGGATGGTTGGAAACATCAAATAAGAAACACATTGGCTTTAAATTTTGAAGGTGAATATATGAAGTCTGTAGGCATTAATAAATCTTTTATTTTAGATGGTAATATTTTAAGTAAGCTTAGAATAGGTACCATATTTACTGATGCCTCTCTGGGATTTATTGGACGAATTGGTTTTAAGAAACTACAACCTATTAATAACTCTATTGCTTTTAATACCAACCTAAACCATAAACTAAACTCGTTCAAAAGAGAGATAGAATCTTTTTTATATTATGAGGCTTCCCTAACATATGTAGTGTACGATGCCACTATTCAAGGTGGTTTATTTAATAAGTTAAGTCCAGTAACTTTTAGGCCAAAGAAAATTATTTTTGATCTAGAGGTTGGTTATAAATTTACCGCTAACAGATTTCATTTTGGTTATGCTTACCATTTTCACACCAATAAATTAAAAAATTTAAGATTTGATAAAGGAAATGATTACGGAAAACTATTTTTTAGTTATTTATTTCATTAATCTTTTTCGAAATAGTCATCTTTAAAGCCTATCAAATACAACTTTTCTTGAGCTCTTGTAATGGCTGTGTACAACCATCTAAAATATTCTTTTGAAGGACCTTCAGGTAAATAAGGCTGTTCAATAAAAATTGTTTTCCACTGCCCTCCTTGAGATTTGTGACAAGTAATTGCATAAGAAAACTTTACCTGTAATGCATTAAAAAATACATTTTTTTTAACTGCTAGAAGTTGTTTATACTTTGATTTTTCATGAGCATAATCTTCTCTTACTGCCTCGTACAACTTATTAGACTCTTCATAAGTTAAAGAAGGTGTTTCACTAGTAAGTGTATCTAGAAGTAAAACTGTCTCAAAAGGTTTTTGATCTGGGTAATCGATCATTCTAATATCTACTTCTGCAAATTTAAACCCATACAATTCTTTTATTGCATGAATTCTTAACACCTCACAGGTATCACCGTTGGCTATAAAACCTGCCTCTGATGATTCTTTTAACCAGAAGTAATTATTTTTAACAACCATAACATAATCTCCTGGTGAAATTTCATTTTCTTGTCCTCTAATTTGAGAACGAATCTGTTGGTTGTATTGATTGGCTCTTTTATTAGATCTAACTATGATTGCAGTATCTTCTACCCCATCATTGTCATAACTTCCAGTAATTGCATCTTCGATATCATAGCCATCCTCTAACCGAATAATATCAGGAAAGTTTAAGTCAAACTCAAAATAAATAGAGTTATTTTCTATTAGCGTTCTTAACAAAGTTGCATTTGCTAAAATACCAGAGTTTTGATGCTGCCTCGTTACTTCATCTAATTCTATTTGATGTACCATTTTACTGTATTCAACTTCTAACCTTGTTTCCTCAAGTGCTGGACTCAATTTTAATTTAACCGGAGGTAATTGTGCTGTATCTCCAATTAAAATCAATTTACAATTTCGCCCAGAGTATACATATGAAATTAAATCATCTAGTAATGACCCATTTTCAAATAATTTTCCATTTTGAGGTCTGTCTGGTATCATAGAAGCTTCATCTACAATAAAAATGGTATTTGTGTGTTTATTATTTTGCAATACAAAATCTACAGAACCATTAGGCGTTTTTTTGGGGAAATATATTTTTTTATGGATTGTAAAGGCTTGTTTTTTTGAATATACAGAGATTACTTTTGCTGCTCTTCCTGTAGGAGCTAATAAAACTGATTTTTTATTAATTTTCCATAAACTAGATACTAAAGTGCTAATAGTAGTTGTTTTACCAGTTCCAGCGTACCCTTTCAATAAAAATAAAGATCTCTCGTTTTTTGAAAATAGAAATTCTACCAACAAAGAAAATAATTTAGATTGCTTTGTTGTAGGGTGATATGAGAACTTATTTAAAAGTTCTTTATAAAAATCTGATGCATTTTGTAACATGAAATTTATTAAGCGCTAAAGATACATTGATTTGTGTTTAAAAGTTTTTATCATTGAAAAAAAATTGTAGATTTGCTTTTCATGAAAATTTATACACTCACGAAATGATTATACTTATTATTCTAGCTGTTGTTGCTACATTTGGTTTAGCTTATTTAATAGTAAATTACTTACCCTTAAAATATAAATGGATTGTATCTATTGTACTGCTCCTTTTAGGTGTTTTTTTAGTTTTTAAAATTTACGATGGGATCATGAAACCTATCAATTTTAATAAAGACAAACGAGTAAAATATGTAAAGGTTATTCAACATTTAAAAATTATTAGAGATGCAGAATTAGCCTACTACAAAGTAAACGGAAACTATACCGACAACAAAGAAGGATTAATTCAATTTATAGATAGTGCTAAGTTTGCTATTACAGAGGTTAGAGATACAGTTGTTAAAGTAAATAAAGGAAGTAGATGGCAGCCAGTAATAGTAGATGTAGAGAAAAGAGTTGTAGATACAATTGGATATGAGCCTATACTCAACAGTTTTGAAGGTAAAGATTATAAAAACATGTTTAACGTTCCTGGAGTAGAAGGAAAACAATTTGACCTTGTTATTGGTCTTGTAGAAAAAATTGCAGGATTACAAGTGCCGGTTTTTGAGGCTAGAACAGAAAAGAAAGATTTATTAAAAGGAATGGATATTTCTCTTGTTAAACAAGAAATGGAAGCCATAGAAAGTGATCAAATAAAAGGAGAATATGTATCTGTTGGGTCTCTAAATGAGGTAACCTCAGGTGGTAATTGGCCTCCATCTTATGACAAAGCAAATCGTGAAGAAGAAAACGATAAATAAAAATATAGAAGTTACTTCTAAAAGAAAATTATCCATCCAATTCAGTTTGGATGGATTTTCTTTTTGCACAACTAACATCCATAATGAAGTTATTGAATTTTCTTCGTATACTTTTTCAAAGACCAAAAATTCTCCTGAACTAGTCTTAGAAAAACTTCAAGACATTTTTATAAAAGAAAAATCATTACAATATGATTTTGAGACTGTAATAGTTATTCATCAAAACAACCTAAATACTCTTGTGCCCAATGAATACTTTAAAGAAGATGCTTTAAAAAGTTATTTGAAATATTCTATAAAAACTATTGCTACAGATTTAATTACTTTTGATGAGCTAGATTTTATGAATAGTAAGAATGTTTACGTACCCTATGTAAATATTAATAATTTCCTTTTTCAAAATTTTGGAGAGTTTGAATACAAACATTATTCAAGTGTATTGTTGGAAAAATTATTTTCAATTGCTACCAATGATATTTGTTGCTACATTCATGTATCTAAAAGTACTTTTGATATCGTTATTATAAAAAATTCTAACCTTCAATTTTTTAATATTTTTGAATATAAAACCAAAGAAGACTTCATGTACTATGTCTTGTTTACGCTAGAACAGTTAGACTTGAGTACTGAGGAAACTTTGGTATCTATTTTAGGGGATATGGAAGAAGATTCTGACCTTTTTAGATTGATGTATGCCTACATTAGAAATATTGATTTTTTGAGCTCTAAAAATCCTGTTTTCAATAACCAAAAAGAAATCTCTAAGCATTCAAACTTTATTTTGTTAGGATGAGAATAATTTCTGGAAAATACAAAGGGAGAAGGATAACAGCTCCCAAAAATCTTCCTGTGAGACCTACCACAGATTTAGCGAAAGAATCTCTTTTTAATATTTTAAACAATCATTATTACTTTGATTCTATATCTATTGTAGATTTATTTTCTGGTACTGGTAATATTGCTTTCGAGTTTGCTTCTAGGGGCACTAGTAAAATTCATGCTGTAGATGGAAATTATAATTGTGTTAAGTTTATTAATAAAATTTCCACTGAATTTAACTTTCCTATTAACGCATTTAAAAGTGATGTTTTTAAATTTTTAGAAAAAACAGTTTTAACCACTGATATAATTTTTGCAGACCCTCCTTACAATATGGATAAAGACAAATTTTTGAAAATTATAGCGTTAGTTTTTGAAAGGCAATTGTTAAATAAACATGGAATGTTAATCATAGAACATTCAAAACACATGGATTTATCTGAAAATAATTTTTTTAGTTATTCAAAAAAATACGGTGGTAGTGTGTTTAGCTTTTATGAAGCTAATGAAAACTTATAACAACGATTTAATAATTTCAGCTACTGAAATATTTTCTGCTTCAGCTTTGTAATTTTTAACTATTCTATGAGATAAAATAGGTATTGCAACAGCTTGAACATCTTCTATATCTGGAGAATATTTACCTCTAACTGCGGCCATAGCTTTGGCTCCTAAGATTAGATTCTGTGAAGCTCTAGGGCCAGCTCCCCAATCTACATATCTATTTACCGAATCTGTTGCTTGATCACTATTAGGTCTAGTTTTGGCAACTAATGATACGGCATATTCAATAACATTGGTAGCTACAGGTACTCTTCTAATTAAATGTTGAATTTCTATGATCTCTTTAGCAGAAAGTAACGATGATGCTTTTGAAATGATATCTGTTGTAGTGTTTTTAACAACTTCTACTTCTTCTTTAAAACTTGGATATTCTAAATTAATAGAAAACATAAAACGATCTAACTGTGCTTCTGGTAACGGATAAGTTCCTTCTTGCTCTATTGGATTTTGTGTAGCCAAGACTAAAAATGGTAGATCTAATTTGTAATGATGGCCTGCTATTGTAACAGATTTCTCTTGCATAGCTTCTAACAAAGCTGCTTGCGTCTTAGGAGGGGTTCTATTAATTTCGTCTGCTAGGATAATGTTTGAGAATATGGGACCTTTTAAAAAAGTAAATTCTCTTTCTTTATTTAGAATTTCACTTCCAAGTATATCTGAAGGCATTAAATCTGGTGTGAATTGAATTCTTTTAAAATTTAATCCCAATGCATCTGAGACAGTATGCACCAAAAGAGTTTTAGCTAAACCAGGAACACCAATTAATAATGAATGACCACCACAAAAAATAGCTAGTAAAACGTAGTTTACTGCTTGTTCTTGTCCAATAATTACATTGGCTATTTCTGCTTTTAAATCTTCAAACTTTTTAACAAGAGAGTCTATTGCAGCTACGTCAGACATTAGTTAGAAATTTCTTTTGTCCAATTTTTATCAAAATTACATTTTTGATATTCGCTACTTATTTTGATGTAAGTGTCTCCAATTTTTTCTTTTGACCATTTGGCTATGGTTTCTTGCTTTTTCTTTTGCAATGCTAAATTTTGAACTTTTACATAATCATCTACCATATCGGCTACATGAGTGTTTGTTCTATCTTTCATAATCATTACTTTATACATCTTTTTTCCAGATCTATCTTCATCATAAAAAATATCGGACATCTCATTTTTCTGTAAATTATTAACTCTAGCATACAATGCTGGATCCATTCGTGTTAAATCAAAGGTAGATTCTCCACTGTATGGGTTTACAATTAAACCTCCGTTATTTCTAGTATCTGTATCTTGAGAATACCTCCTAACAGCTTCCTCAAAAGTCACCTCCCCACTTTTAATTTGTGCAACTATCTTCACTAATAGCTCTTTTGTTTTTTCAAGTTTTTCTTGAGGAATTTCTGGTTGAAGTAATATGTGTGATGCTATTCTTGTTTCACCTCTAATTTCGTGAAGTTGAATGATGTGATAACCGAACTGAGACTTAAAAGGTTCAGATACTTGACCAACGTCTAGAGAAAAAGCAGTTTCTTTAAATTCTTTAATAAATTGGCTATTTTTATCTATAGAATATCTACCTCCGTTCTCTGTGACTCCTGGATCATTTGAATTTATAATAGCTTTCATTTTAAAGCTAGAACCTTCTTCAATCTCTTTTTTTAATTGGTTAAGTTTTTTTAAAATTCTATCTATCTCCTCTGGAGATGCTTCTGCATTTAAAACCAGTTGCGCTATTTGAATTTCGGCAGGAAATTCTGGTAATTCACCCTTTTCCTTTAAACCGTTAAAATATATTCTAATCTCTTCTGGCGTTACATCTATATTCTCTGTGATTTGACCTTGTTCTTTTTGGATTAAAGAATTTTCTTTTTCTATACCAAAAAGTTCAGTTTTTAGATCTTCTATATCATTAAATCCATAGGCCTCTACAACTTTTTCTACACTCCCGTATTCTTGACTAAAAAACTGGATATTTCTTTCTACTTGGCTATTAACCTCTGCATCAGAAACTACAATACTATCAACCACTGCATGATGAGCAAGCAATTTCTGCAACATTAACTGCTCTAACATCTCGCAGTCAGAAATTTTAATTTTCCCTTCACTATTATTTTCTAATTCTAATTTAAATTTTTCAATATCAGAATCCAAAACTATATTTTTACCAACTACCACACCAACGGCGTCAATTTTTATTTTTTGAGCAGTTGTGTTCTGAATAAAAAATACAGCTAATAGAAGTGAACTAATGAATTTTATAACTTTTATTTTGAATGGCATCTTTGAGTATAATTTTTTCTAAATCTCTAATTAATTGTAATTTTCTTTGATGTAAAATCATTTGTTTTATAGTGGGTTTTATGTATGATAGCGGCGCTATCTGATTCCTCAACAAAACATCTTTAATAGTGACCAAATATAAACCTAATGAATCTTCTTTTTGGAGTAATTTTGTTTTTTTTAACAAATTAATACGTGAAAATGGTATTTTTAACAAAACATTTTCTAATGGGGTCCAAACGGAATCGTTTAACATGATTTGTTTAAAAGTCAATTGTTTTATTTCTAGTTCCTCTAAATCTTCAATTGTTCCTTTTTTAAATGACTTAACTACCTCTTTTCTATCTATTAAATCATTAGAAAAATGAAGATATCTAGTTTTAATTAGCTCCTCGTTTAATCTAAAATTTTTACTATTTAATTTGTAATAATCTATTATTTCTTGTTGTTCTATTAGAGTATCTAATTGCTGTTTAATAAGACGTTCTTTATAACCATTAATTAAAAGTGCTTGTCTGTAATCTTTTACAAGGTTATTAATTTCTGAATTATCATTTTGAGTATTATTATCTTCTGCTTTTTTTAATAGAAGCTGTTTAACTGCCCAGCTATTAATGATACTTCTTGTAAAAACAAGGCTATCATTTTTTTCAATATTTTTTGGAATTAATAATTTGATATCCTCTGTGTATAAGTTATTATTATGTACACTAGCAATTGGTTTTCTGACCGGAATATCTTTTTTTTGTAATCCCAGAAAATCACATGAAATGAATAAGACACATACTAATATGTAGAATTGATTTTTCAAGACTCTTTACGGTAATAACTCTTTAATTTTTTTAAAACTTTCCTATTTATTTTAACTTCGTTTTCTGATCGTAATTGACCTATCCATTCTTGATCTAAATATAACTGAAAGTCATTCATAACTTTACCCTTAATACTATTTAAATCTTCTGAATTGTAGGATTTTTTACGAGTATCATAATATTTTTTTAATGCTATGGTATCAGAGGATTTATTCCAAATTTTTTGTTGCATTAATTCAAAAAGCAACAACCCATCTTCATATTCTGATAGTGTGTAGGCAAAATTTGAATCTGTGTTCACAAGATTTTCTTTAAAATAGGTGAGAATTTCCGCGTCTATAAATTTCTGCATCATATCATTAAAAGAAGTAAGTCTTCGATTTTTTATAAAAGACGCAAAATCACTTTGTAAGAGTCTTTTTTCATTAATTGTTAGCAAGGTATTATTCAATGAATCTTTAGACAAACTTCTGAGATCTTTTCTTTGAAGTAATTTCTTTGATGATTCTGTAACTGTAATAGAATATTCATTTTTTAATCTATTTAACACCGCGTTATCAGATAATTTAGCTCTTCCTGAATTACGAACTTTATCTGAAATTACCTTTTCCATTTCTACAAATGGAAGTATGGGAAATTTCTTTAATAATTTTACAATATGCCATCCATATTTTGTTTTAAAGGGTTTGCTATAATCGCCGATGTTATTAAGGGAGAATGCAGCCGTCTCAAAAGACTTCACCATTCTTCCTGAACCAAATCTTGGTAAAACTCCTCCTTTACTTTTAGTATTTACATCATTAGAATATTGTTGGCTTAACTTGTTAAAGAGTACTCCTTCATTTAATTTAACAAACACTTCATTAATTTTATTTTTCCCTATTAAGGTAGTATCTGAAATTAAAATGTGTGCAACCTGTCTTTCTCCTTTTGATGTTCTAGTCCCGTTATTTTGAAGAAAATGATAACCATATCGGGTTTTAAATATACCAGAAACTCCTCCATTTGGAGTAGAATATGCAGCATCCTCAAAATCATACAACATTTTAAAAGCCGAAAAATAACCCAAATCTCCAGCATTTACTGATACTGAAGGATCTTCAGAAACTTCTTTAGCTACTTTAGCAAAGGACTCTCCAGACAATACTCTTTGCCTTGCTTTCTGAATTTTAAGAAAAGAGGAAAGCGTATCTTTTGATGTATAGTTTTTTGGAAGTCTAACAAGTATATGGCTTGCTCTAATTTCAGTTTTAGTTCTATCATAAGCCTCTTTAATAAGAGATGTTAGATATTCCTTATCTTGAAGATAAGGTGCTATTAATTGTGTTTTATATGTTTCTATTTCAGTCATGTAGGATTTTAGTGTATCTAACTTTAAATCATAAGCCTGTTTTACTTTTAATTTATAGTTGACATACAAATCAAGATTTTTGTCAAGATTTTTTGATTCTTCATTATCTATAGCATCTAAATTTTTTTCATATACTTTTTTAAAATCAGCTACAGAAAATTCATTATCATTGATAGTAACAAGTATTTTAGTGTCTTTTTGCGAAAGTAAATTAGATGAACTAATTGTGAATGCGATCAGTAAAATTATTTTTCTCATTAGTTATAGTGATATAATTCCTTCTATTTTTTCTGCTTGTTTATAATATGAGATTACCTCATTTGAGTTTTCTAAATTAATAACTATAGAAATACTATTATATTTTCCGGTTTTAGATTTTTTTATGGAAATAGATTGAGCGCTATTCTCAAATATTTGTCTTACTTGATTAACTCTATTATCAGATGCTGGCACAATAAATTTATACAAGTAATCTGAGGGAAACTTGGTGGTATCATCTAATTGAAGTTTTAACTTTTGATAAAAATTTTCTTTATCTTTCATTTTAATATTTCGATTTTACAATACGAATTAATCACAAAATTACATCATTATATCATTATAATAAATTAATACTATATTTTTGTTTTATGCAGAAGAAAATTGTGCTTATTGGAGGTCCTGGAACAGGAAAATCATCAGTTTTAAAAGAACTTAAATGCAGAGGTTTTTTTTGTATGGAAGAGATTTCAAGAAAAATAACTATCAAAGCACAAAAAGAAGGGATAGATCAATTGTTTTTAACAGAACCTATATTATTTAGTAAATTATTGCTTCAAGGCAGAGAGGAACAGTACCAAAAAGCTTCTAAAACTAATAATGATTTAGTGTTTTTTGACAGAGGACTGCCAGATATTCATGCCTATTTAGATTACACAAAAGAAAAGTATCCATCGTACTTTAAAGAGTCTAGCAAAAAATACAACTATGATTATGTGTTTCATTTTAGACCATGGAAAGAAATTTTCATTACAGATAGCGAAAGGTATGAAAGCTATGAAGAGGCTGAAATTATAAACACCTACCTAGAAAAATCATACAAAGATTTAAATTATTCTTTGATTGAAGTTCCTTTTGATACAGTAGAAAACAGATCTAATTTCATACTTAATTGGCTCAAAAAAAATGTATGACATCACCAGCTCAAATCTTACAAAAATACTGGGGATATTCTTCATTTAGAGACTCTCAAGAGGATATCATTGAGGCTGTTTTAAATAAAAGAGATGTAGTTACCATACTACCTACGGGTGGCGGTAAATCTCTTTGTTATCAAGTCCCTGGATTAATTCTAGAAGGGGTGTGTTTGGTTATATCTCCGTTAATTTCTTTAATGAACGACCAAACAGAACAATTAAGAAATAACGGTATCAAGGCTTTAACAATTAAAAGTAAAGCAACAACAGATGAAATAGTTTCCTTATTTGACAATTTAAAATTTGGTAAATACAAGTTTCTATATCTATCACCTGAAAGATTACAATCAGATTTAGTTATCCAGAAAATTAAAGAAATTAATATCAATTTAATTGCAGTAGATGAGGCTCATTGCATTTCAGAATGGGGACACGATTTTAGACCTTCTTACAGGCTTATTTATAAGGTTAGAGATGTATTTCCTACTATAAATATAATTGCACTAACAGCTACAGCCACAAAAAAAGTTGTTGATGATATTATTGAAAATTTAAACTTGTCTAAGACTTCCATTTTTAAAAAATCTTTTTACAGAAATAACCTTGCCTATCAAATCATAAAAAATGAAAATAAATTAGGCAAACTAGAACAAATTTTTAAAAAGAACCCGTTTCCGATTATTATATATGTAAACTCTAGGAAAAAAACTGAAGATATTTCTAATTTTATTAATGCCAAAGGATATTTGTCTACTTTTTATCACGGAGGAATGACTAACGAGAGTAAAACTATCGCGTTTAACTCATGGATGAATGAAGATAGATTAATTATGGTAGCTACAAATGCGTTTGGAATGGGAATAGACAAACCAAATGTAAAAGTAGTAATACACCTAGATCTCCCTGCCAGTATAGAAAATTATGTTCAAGAGGCAGGAAGAGCTGGCAGAAATGGTGAAAAATCTTTTTCAGTTGTTCTACAAAACGAGAATGATATCAATTTTTTTAAAAAAAATACATTAGAAACTATCCCAACTATTAATGAAATTAAAAACGTACATCGAAAATTATATCAATATTTCCAAATTGCACTGGGTGAATTGCCCGAAGTCTCTTTTGATTTTAATTTTTTAAAATTTTGTCAAACGTATAAACTTTCGCAAAAAAAGACTGCTACCATTTTTCAAATCCTTAAAAAAAATAGCATCATTGAAATTAATTCTAAATTCAGTCAAAAGTCTACTGTCATTTTTATCATATCTAGCAAACAACTTATAAGGCAGACCTTTAATAATAAGTTAACCCGTAAATTAATAGATTTTATCTTGAGAAGTCATGGAGGTATCTTTCAAAAAGAAGTAAAAATTAATGAGTTTGACATTGCTAAAAGAATGCAAATTAATTCTCTGACTGTTAAAGAACTATTAAACAAATTAGACCACTTAAACGTTATTGATTACAAAGAAGCTAGTTCTAATGAGGATTTTACTTTTTTAACTCCTAGGGAGGATGACAAGACAATCAATAGAATTTCAAAATCTATCGAAAAATATCTCAACCAACAACAAAAAAAATCAAAAGAATTAATTTATTTTATAAAAAACAATACTACGTGTAGATATATTCAGTTATCTCACTATTTTAACGAAAAAAAGGTCTCAAAATGCACCCTATGTGACGTTTGTATATCTGACAAGAAAAACAGTTCTAACAGGATAGAAAAAGATATCAAAGAACTTTTCAAAAACAGAAAAGAAATTTCTCAAGATGAAATTATATTTTCTTTAGAACACGATGAAAAAGCAATTTTAATACATTTGCGCAACCTACTATCAAAAGATAAAATAGGTTTAACCGCTAATAATAAATTTTTTATTTTATGAGAGACCTTCGAATTATTTTTATGGGAACTCCAGAATTTGCTGTCTCCATACTAAAAAAGTTAGTAGAAGATAATTATAATATCGTTGGAGTTATAACAGCTCCAGACAAAAAAGCTGGTAGAGGACGTAAAATAAATGAATCTCCGGTAAAAAAATATGCAATAGAAAATAAGCTAAATTTATTACAACCCACTAACCTCAAAAGCGAAAACTTTGTAACTAGCTTGAAAGCTTTAGAAGCTAATCTTCAAATTGTAGTTGCTTTTAGGATGCTACCAAAAGTTGTTTGGAAAATGCCAGAGTATGGTACTTTTAATTTACATGCTTCGCTTCTACCCTCCTACAGGGGTGCTGCTCCAATACATTGGGCAATTATAAATGGTGAAGAAAAAACTGGTGTTACTACTTTTTTTATAGATGAAAAAATAGATACTGGTCATATTATTCTTCAAAAAGAAATAGCTATTCACAAAGATGAAATAGTTGGAGAGTTACATGACAGACTTATGAATTTAGGTGCTAGCTTAGTATCTGAAACTGTAGAAAAAATAAAAAATAATGATGTTACAAGTCAAAAACAGAGAGAAATAGAAGAAAAAATAGCACCAAAACTATTTCCTGAAAATTGTAAGATTAATTGGAATAACTCTATAAATTGTATATACAACCATATAAGAGGTTTAAATCCATTTCCAACCGCTTGGTCTGAAATGAATAATAAAGGCTCTATAACCTATTTAAAAATATATAAGGTTAGAAAAGAAATTATTGCTCACAAAGAACAAATAAAAACCATCATCACTACAAAAAAAGATATTAAAGTTGCTGTTAAAGGAGGGTATATATATATCGAAGAATTAAAGGTGTCTGGAAAGAAAAAAATGGATAGTAAAAGTCTACTAAATGGCTTTCATTTTTACAGCAATGCTAAAATGCTCTAAAGCCACTATTAACAGCGCTTTAGTAGTTATTTACCAAAAAAAACTATTCCTTATTAACAATTTGAACAGTTTTATTAACAAAAAGGGGGTTTTTATTGGTCCAAACTTGCATAAACCCACAATCCGTCTATATTTGTTAAAGCATTTATGCAAAAAGAAACAATTAATTTAAATACTATTTATTATGAACAAATCAGATTTAATCGACGCAATGGCTGCAGACGCAGGAATTTCAAAAGCAGCAGCTAAAGCAGCTTTAGAATCATTAACTTCTAACGTAACTTCTACTTTAAAGTCAGGTGGAAAAGTTGCATTAGTAGGTTGGGGAACTTGGTCAGTTTCTAGAAGAGCTGCAAGAAATGGAAGAAATCCACAAACTGGAGCAGAAATAAAAATTGCAGCTAAAAACGTTGTTAAGTTTAAGGCTGGAGCTGGTCTAAGCAGTTCTGTAAACTAATACGCTTTTTTTCTAAAAAAAAACTCTCTTTTACAGAGAGTTTTTTTTTACATAATTTTTAATTAAATTTAAATAAAAAATTAGTGTCTAAAATTAAACTACTTAAAGGAAGTTTGTTAGTTGCTGAGCCTTCAATTTTACATGATGACTCATTCAACAGATCTATAATTCTTCTAACTGAGCATAATGAAAACAGTTCTGTTGGATTTATTTTGAATAGACCACTCACTTACACAGTAAATGACATCATACCTGAAATAGATTGTTCTTTTAAAATATATCAAGGAGGTCCTGTAGAACAAGATAATTTATATTTTATTCATAAAATTCCCGAATTAATTCCTAACAGTATAAAAGTGAGTAAAAATATGTATTGGGGAGGTAATTTTGAATCTTTAAAATTTTTGCTGCAAGAAAAAGAAATTAAGAATACTCAAATTCGTTTTTTCTTGGGTTATACTGGATGGTCAAAAATTCAATTAGAAGAAGAAATTTCAGATAATTCATGGTTTGTTTCTGAAAACGATTTTGAAAATATTTTATCAGCAGATAATACATCTCTTTGGAAAAATAAATTAATGCAAAAAGGAGGAGCCTATAAAATATGGGCAAATGCTCCTGATAATATTAATTTAAACTAACTACTTACTGGTTATTTCTAAAATATTAAAATTTGCAGCTATTTTTTTTCCTATCTCAGTAGAAAATTCTTTTTTTCTATAATTAGTAATGGGTTGAACTCCTATAATAGAATTTGTTAAAAAAACTTCATCTGCTTTTTGAATTTCAAAAGGCGATATAACTGTTTCCTCTAACGTAAAATCTTTAGTTGATTCTATAATACTTTTCACTTTTTCTCTAGCTATACCTCTTAAACATCCTTCCGTAAGAGGAGGTGTTTTAATAACCAAACCTTTCACTAAAAAAAGAGAAGCATTAGTTGCCTCTACCACTCCTTTTCTTTCATTTAATAAAATACAGTTATCTAATTCGTTTTCTCTAGCGTAAATAGAAGCGATTGTATGAATAATTTTATTGTTTGTTTTTATGGTTGACAAATGTCCGGAATACACATAAAAATCTTTATATAAGTCTACTTTGTAAGTGGATTTATTTACAAAGTTAATTTCTTGAGATTCAATTAGGTAATCTACTTCATTTGTTAAAGGCAAATAAAAACCACCATCTTTTCTGGTGATGGTAAGCCTAATTCTTAAATTATTGTTTGAGTTAGTTCCTTTTGCTGTTTTTAAAATTTCATTTTCTAAAAATTCTAGCGTAAAACTCATAGGAATTTTCATTCGCAACATCCGCATAGATGCCATTAATCTAAAATAATGAGCTTCCCAAAAAATTAGCTTGCCATTAACTAATTTTAATGTTTCAAAAACTGAATCTCCGTATTTTAAAGCCCTGTTGTTTGGTGTGATTTTAGCATCTTCAAAAGCTACTAAATTACCATTATAATTTACCATTTACATTAACTAAATATAATATACTGCAAATTTAGCGCATTTAATACTTACTAAAATAAAAAAGCTCTGGATTTATTCCAAAGCTTTATTAATTTTATATATGATGGTTGATTAAGCCCCTATCCCGTGCTTTAATTCATCTATTTGGTTTTCCCAAAGCATTTTTGCCTCTTCAATTTCGTCTTCCTCAGCAAAATCAGTTATCATTAAAGAAACGTCTTTGGTAATTTCATCTACCTGAATTCTAAATTCAAAATAACTTTCATCTCCTTCAGATTCCATCCATTTATACCGAGCTCTTTCTCCATTTTTCTTTGATACTATCAATGCTTGTTCTTCAGAATCGTCCCAAAAAAAAGTAATGATTTTTCCTCTAGAATTTGCTTTATCTGCAAACCATTCTTCTAATCCTGAAGGTGTTGAGAATAATTGATACAACATGCTTGGTGAAGCATGAATTGGAAATTCTATTTCAAATTTAACTTTATTCATAATTTTATATGTTGTTTGTTATGAAGAGATACCAATTTTAAATATCACATTGACAATATAAGTAATATATCTAGTTAAAAAAAATTAAAAACACTCCTTGCAGTACTGTAAAATTCAATTATATTTGCTCCCTCTTAA
>JABAZK010000019.1 GCA_018608485.1 Flavobacteriaceae bacterium
TGATGACATGCAGAGCCTAAACCTAATTTTTTATTTTCATCTAGAGCAGCAGTCATAATTTCAGGCTCTGATCCAAAAAATTTTATACCATCCGCACCATTTTTCGCATTATTTCTTACCCATTCTCTGGCCATTTCAGGGGTACTAATGGGTTTTTTACTTCCAGATCCAAATCCAACATAATCAAAGATTCTTGGTGCTACAATTTTATTTTTAGAACTCAAGAGCTTCAATTCTTTTGCATTAATACCACTTGGTTGTCTTACTGTTGTGATACCATGAGCCATCCATAACTTAAAAACATATGACGGATTTGCTCCTTGCGATTTTCCTCCAATATGCCCATGCATGTCGATAAAACCCGGAAGTAAATACATCCCTGATGCATCTAATTCTTTACCACCCTTTATTAATTTAGGCCTGTTTTTTTCTTCAATTTCTACTCCTGGATACCCCACAACTTGTATGGCTTCAATAGTATTATTCTCAACGACTATATCTACAGGTCCTCTAGGAGGGGATCCATCTCCATTAATTAAGGTAACACCTCTAATAATTAATTGGTCAAAAGGTCCTTCACCTAAATAGTTTTCTTGAGAAAATGAATTAGTGAGTAAAAATAAAAAGGTTAATACAGTTAGTTTTTTTAAAATTTCCATGGCATAGTTTTAGAAATATTACTAAAAATACAAATTTATTATATGTTACCTAAAAAATCTTTTTTCAATAAGCCGTATAATTTTTTAGGTCTCCTTTTTTGTTTTGTATTTTTACAATCGCTATTCAAAGAAAAACATACAAATGAAATTTAAATATGTCATTTTTTTGGATTCAAGAATAAAAAAAACCACCCTCAAAAATTAATACATGAAGAGATTACTTCCATTTAGTTTACTTTTTACAGTTCTTTTTTTAAATGCTCAAGAAAAAGCAGTTCCTGTTTTTAAAAATGGAGAAGCACAAATAATTGATGCGTTTAATACTCCAAATAAATGGATTCGACATGATTTATGGGTAGCAACTAATTTTGATACAGATGGAGACGGAAAGAAGGATAGAATGCACGTTTCCGTAACTAGACCCTTTCAAACAGACACTCAAGGTCTAAAACTACCAATAATATATGTAACTAGTCCATATTTTGCAGGAGTTGCTCCAGAGACTGAGGGTGCTTTTTGGAATGTTAAACATGAGATAGGAGAAGAAGTGAAAGGGATTGTTCACCCAAACGTTGTCAGAAGAGGAAAAAGGCCCATTATTTCAAATTCTCATATTAGAAAATGGGTTCCAAGAGGGTATATAGTTGTTCATTCTTCTTCTCCTGGGACTGGGCTTTCACAAGGAGCACCAACTGTTGGCGGACAAAATGAATCTTTGGCACCAAAAGCGGTTATAGATTGGTTGTGTGGAAGAACTAACGGATATACAGAACCATACGGAAACAATACTGTTTTAGCGTATTGGTCTACTGGAAAAGTAGGTATGACAGGAACCTCCTACAACGGTACACTTCCTCTAGCTGCAGCTACAACTGGCGTTGAAGGGCTTGAAGCTATTATCCCCATAGCTCCAAATACTTCCTATTATCATTATTACAGGTCTAATGGATTGGTTAGATCTCCTGGAGGATACCTTGGTGAGGATATAGATGTATTGTATGATTTTATTCATAGTGGCGATGAATCTAAACGAGCACACAATAACAAGACTGTTAGAGATTCTGAAATGAAAAACGGAATGGATAGAATTACTGGTGACTACAATGATTTTTGGGCTGGAAGAGATTATTTAAATCAGATGAAACCTATGAAAGCAGCTTTATTAATGGCTCACGGTTTTAATGATTGGAATGTGATGCCAGAACATAGTTATCGTATTGCAAAAAAAGCAAAAGAAATGGGTATTCCAACCCAGATCTATTACCACCAAAATGGGCATGGAGGACCTCCTCCTATAAAAATGATGAACCGTTGGTTTACTAGGTATTTACATGGAATAAATAATGGGGTAGAAAATGATGCCAAAGCATGGATTGTTCGAGAAAATAATAGTCAACAAAACCCTACATCTTATAAAGATTATCCAAACCCATTGGCAGAACCAGTAACATTTAATCTGCAAGAAGGAGCTCCCTATCTAGGTAAATTATCTACCAATAAAAGACAGTTAAACAAACAGGAAGTATTTTCTGATAACGCCTCATTTTCAGCAGTATCCTTAGCAAAATCAATCTCTTCAAATCATAGGTTGATGTATGTTTCTGAAGAACTGAAACAAGATATTCATATATCTGGAGTTCCTAAAATTAGCATAAAAGCATCCAGTTCTAAAAAAGCAGTAAATCTATCTGTTTACCTAGTTTCTCTTCCTTGGAACAACAACAAAAAATCGAAAATAACTGATAATATAATTACTAAAGGTTGGGCAGATCTTCAAAATTATTCTTCTTTGTCTAAAAGTTCTCCTCTAATACCGGGTAAATTTTATAATATGTCTTTTGAAATGCAACCAGATGACCAGGTTATAAAAAAAGGACAACAAATTGGCTTGATGATATTTTCTAGTGATTCTGAGCATACTATATTGCCAGCACCTGGAACAAAACTAACTATTGATCTAGATAATACCTCCATTATAATTCCTATAGTAGGTGGAATAAATGCTTTCAAAAAAGCTATTGATTAACAGCATATCGCTAAAAATGACCTCAACTGAAATTGCCTTATTATTAAACAATGATTCTGAAAAAATTATTCGAATTGGAGAAATAATAGGTAAAAAAATTAAAAAAAGAGATAACTTCGAAGAGCTTAATGAATTCGAAAAAACTTTCATTTATATAGATATTTTCGAGAATCACACTACAGATGGTGGATTTAAAACTTTTTTTTGGGACTCTGCAGGGCAATTTTCTCATGAAATATTGGAAGCTTATGAAAGAATTGGAGCATATAAAACTGCTTCAATAATTTACGATGCTTTTTTATTATTTAAGGAGATCCCCATACCAAAAGATCTAGATTTAAGAAGAAGTATTCTGTCAAATTTTAAATCAGAAGTATGGAATACTTTAGATCAAGAGTTTTATGATTGTAGTGATAATGTAGTACTTTTGATATTAGATTTCATCAAAAACAACACTAAGTATTTTGATTAATTTTAATTAAAAACTCTCAATATCTTTAAATAAAGATTATGAAATATTTTTTAATAGTAGCTTTTTTATCATTATTTGTATCATGTAATTCACAGGATAAAAGACCTTTAATTGGTGAAACAGAATATCAACAAAAATTAAATGCTGTTTTCAAAGATGCATCAAAATCACCGTTAAAAAACAAAGATTTGAAGAGCTTCAAAGGCTTGGACTTCTTTCCTGTAGACTCGTCTTACATCATAATAGCTTCAATTGAAAAAACACCAGACACTCCTTTTTTGGGAATGGCCACGAATACAGAAGAAAAATCTTATTACAGAAAATTTGGAATATTAACTTTTACTTTGAAAGAAAAAAAATTGCAGTTAACGTTGTATGAAAGTCTAGAAGAATCTGAGAATCCTATTTTTGAAGACTATTTATTTCTACCATTTACCGATGAAACTAGTGGCAGTGATTCTTACGGTGGTGGGCGTTACATGGATGTCTTTAAAAGTAAGATAAATACTAATGGAACTCTTGAATTGAACTTCAATAATACTTACAATCCTTATTGTGCTTACAATGATGATTATTCTTGTCCTTTAACTCCAAGAAACAATCATCTTAGTTTGGAAATTTTGTCAGGAGTTAAAGATTTTAAAAAGCAGTAATTCTTTCTATTTTAAATAATGTGCACCTATCATTAGGATAGCATTCTAGACAAATACATACCAGCAAAAACAGCCAAGAAAGCTACTATAAAACTTGCAAACGTGTATAGAGCAAAAGATGTAAAATCTCCACTTTTAAAAAGAACATGGTTTTCATATGCAAATGTTGAAAAAGTAGTAAACCCTCCACAAAAACCTGTTGCTAATAATAGCGTTTGATTTTGTGATAAGGTATTATTTCTAGCTGCCAATCCAATTATAATTCCAATTAGCAGACTTCCTAAAATATTTGCAGTAAATGTTCCTACAGGAATACTGTGATCTTGGTTATTTAAATATTTAGCAATAATATATCTTAAAACACTCCCAAAACCTCCACCTATAAAAACAAATAATAACTGCTTCATTTTTTTATAATTTAATATCAGCTATATCTTTCCAATTCCATTTACCAGTAACAGTTCCCTTATTTAAGGTTATTACTCCTGGGTTTGCTCTTAACATTGTTTTTAGTGTTGTTTCATCACAAAATAAAAAATCAAATGGTAAATCATAGTTATTTTGAATTAAGATTAAATCGTCTTCAAAAGAAGCTGAAACACCATACACATTATATCCCTTACTAATAGCCTTATCAGCTATGTATTTAATGTCTATAAAACCTTTATTATCTGATTTGGAAGCATTATATACAATAACTAATAATACTTTATCCATTTTTAAAATTTCAGGAGCCAAATCGTTTTGAGTATCCTCTAACATAAAATCATGAACAGGAGGAACACTCCCATCTTCGGGAAATTGCATTCCTTCAGTTATATTTTTTCCAACTGCATACGCTCTAAAATCTATGATGGGTAAGTGATTAAGTACGTGAAAAGTTATGAATAAAAAGCTAACAAACGATAAAATCATTAAGGATGTATTTATTCTTTTTGAGAATAATGCTTTAATGTTTTTAACACCAATCAACAAGAATAAGATGAGACCTATGAGTATTACATTTTTCCAAAATGTTTCCCATGGTGTTAGTTTAATGGCGTCTCCAAAACAGCCACAATCAGTTACTTTATTATAATAAGCTGAATACCATGTTAAAAATAAAAATATAGTAGTGATTCCTAATAAACTCCACGTAGTTATTTTGGACTTGTAGCCCAATAATAAAGATACGCCTAACATAATTTCTACAATAATCAGTAGAATTGAGAATGGTAGAGCATAGGGAATTAAAAACTCTAAATTTAAAACACCTTCACTAAAATATTCTTCAAATTTATATTGAGATCCAATAGGGTCAACTAATTTTACAAAACCGGAGAAAATAAACATAGCCCCAACAAAAATTCTAGAAAGATGTACTATTAACTTTAAAAACATTAGACTATATTTTAATTAATCAAATTATATACAAAAATTTGAAATGAAACTTATAAACCTTTTACTATTCATTTAAATGTATCATTGCGAAAACAGCATAATTGATCATATCCTGATAATTAGCGTCTATACCTTCAGAAACAAGAGTTTTTCCTTTATTGTCCTCTATCTGTTTAACACGTAATAGCTTTTGAATAATTAAGTCTGTTAAAGAACTTACTCTCATATCTCTCCAAGCCTCACCATAATCATGATTTTTATTTTCCATTAGTTCTTTGGTAATCATGATGTGCTTATCATACAATTCTGTTGCTTCTTCTGAAGATAAATCTGGATTTTCTACAACACCTAACTCTAACTGAATTAACGCCATAATTGAATAATTTATGATTCCGATAAATTCAGATTTTTCATCTTCGTCTACTTTACGAACATCATTTTCTTGTAACTGACGAATACGCTGTGCTTTGATGAAAATTTGGTCTGTCAATGATGGTAATCTAAGGATTCTCCAGGCAGATCCGTAATCACTCATTTTCTTTGTGAACAGATTTCTGCATTGTTCGACAACTAGATCGTATTGGTTAGAAGTATTTGGCATAAACAATATTAATTTCCGTAAATTTCGTTCAAATTTTATGAACTAAAAAATCTATACAAGTTTAATGAAAAAAATTGTTGTTTTTTGCGGCTCAAGTTTAGGATTTAATCCTATTTATAAAAATGCTGCTATTGAACTAGGTAACTACTTTGTAAACAATGACATAACTTTAGTGTATGGTGGTGGTAAAATTGGGATGATGGGAGTTTTATCAGAAACTATCTTAAATAAAGGTGGTAAAGTGATAGGAATTATTCCTGCCTTATTAAAAAAAGAAGAAGTTGTTAACCCTCATGTAACTGAATTAATAGTTACAAAAACCATGAGCGAACGTAAGGTTTTAATGAGTAAACTAATAGATGGCTATATTTCGTTACCAGGTGGATTTGGCACCCTAGATGAACTTTTTGAAGGACTAACTCTTGGTCAATTACATATAGAACAAAAACCAAATGGAATTTTAAATATTAATGGTTTTTTCAATCATACAATCAAACAATTAGAAGTTATGGTAGCAGAGGGGTATTTAAAACAAGAAAATAAAGAAATGCTGTTAGTTGGAAACAATGTAAGTGAATTGATGTTAAAGATGGAATCATATGTTGCTCCAAAAAAATCAGCTGTTATAAATAAAGTTATCAACCATGACCATAAACTGTAGAGGGAAATTAATAGATTTTTCTTCACCCAAAGTAATGGGAATTCTTAACATAACTCCTGACTCTTTTTATGATGGAGGATACTATAAAAATGAAAAAGAGGTTTTAAACCAAACTGAAAAAATGCTTCTTGAAGGTGCCTCATTTATAGACGTTGGTGCATATTCCTCAAAACCCGGTGCTGCTCATATTTCTGAAAAAGAGGAATTGAATAGAATAATACCTGTTATAAAATCTATTAGTAAGCATTTCCCAAAAGCTATTATTTCTGTTGATACTTTTAGGGGGATTGTAGCTAAACAAACTGTAGATAACGGCGCAGCAATTATTAATGATATTTCAGGAGGATCTTTTGATAAAGAAATGTTTAATATTGTAGCTGATTTAAAGGTGCCGTATATTCTAATGCATATGCAAGGAAAACCTCAAGACATGCAAATAAACCCAACTTACAGTGATATAATTACAGAGTTAATTTCTTTTTTTTCAGAACAACTTTACAAATTGCATCAATTAAAACATAATGATGTAATTATTGACGTTGGTTTTGGGTTTGGTAAAACTCTTGAACACAATTACCAATTATTAAAGAACCTTGCACTTTTTAAAAATTTAGATGTTCCTATTTTAGCTGGTGTTTCTAGAAAATCAATGCTCTATAAACCTCTTAATCTATCGCCTAAAGAAGCGCTAAACGCTACTACAAGTGCAAACACAATAGCATTACTTAATGGTGCAAACATTTTAAGAGTACATGATGTTAAAGAAGCGGTTGAAGCAATAAACATTGTGAATCTACTTAACTAATTTGTACATTTACCAAAATAGGACCAACAAATGTTAGATTTTCTTGACTTTTCTTTTTTAGACGCTCTGGACATATTATTGGTAGCTCTACTGATATACTACATCTATAAACTTTTAAAAGGAACTGTAGCCATTAATATATTTTTAGGAATTGCATTTATTTTTCTTATATGGAAAATAACTCAAATCTTAAAAATGGAAATGTTAAGTAATATTTTAGAGTATCTTCTAAGTGGTGGGGTTATCGCCTTAATTATTGTTTTTCAACAAGAAATTAGAAAATTTTTATTGATGATAGGTACTACTAATGTAACCTCTAGAACACAGTTTTTAAAACAACTAAAGTTCTTAAAGTCAGAAATTACAATAGAAACAGATTCTGACACTCTATTAAATGCATGTAAAAAAATGTCTAAAACAAAAACTGGGGCTTTAATTGTTATAGAAAGAACCAACAGTTTAGATTTTTTAATAAAAACTGGAGACACAATGAATGCTGAGATAAATGAAGTTTTATTGGAGAGTATCTTTTACAAAAACAGTCCATTACATGATGGCGCAACCATTATTAGAGATAATTTTGTAGTGGCTACTAGAGTTATTTTACCAATATCTGATAGTATTAATATACCGTCCCGTTTCGGATTAAGACACAGAGCTGCTTTTGGAGTTTCTGAGAAAACAGATGCTGTTTGTCTTTTAGTGTCTGAAGAAACTGGTGAAATCTCTTATATTAAAGATGGTAGTTTTGAGTTGTATGCAGACTATAACGAATTAGTTGAAAAATTAAAACTAGATATTCAATAGTACTTTTTGTTAGCTATGACGCTAACTCTAAACTAAATTGTTTATCATATAAATTTTTATAATAACCGTTACTTTTTTTGAGTAACTCTCTATGAGTTCCTTCTTCAACAATAACTCCTTTATCCATCACAATTATTTTATCGGCTTTTTTTATTGTAGCTAGCCTATGAGCAATAATAATAGAAGTTCTTCCCCTAGTAATAGTATCTGTGGCATATTGGATCATTTGCTCTGCATAAGAATCTACAGAAGAGGTAGCCTCATCTAAAATTAGAATTCTTGGGCTACTAACATAAGCTCTTAGAAAAGCGATTAGCTGTCTTTGCCCAGATGAAAGCATAACACCTCTTTCTTTGACATTGTAATGGTATCCTCCTGGAAGAGTCATAATAAAATTGTGAATCCCAATTTTTTTAGCTGCATCAATTACCTGACTCTCTGTAATTAAAGAGTTTTTTAAAGTGATATTGTTAAGAATGGAGTCAGAAAAAAGAAACACATCTTGTAAAACAATAGCTATTTGATTTCTTAAAGAAGACAATTCGTAGTCCTCTACTGGAATAGAGTCTATAGATATTGTACCACTATCTATCTCATAAAAACGATTTATCAAATTTATAATAGTAGACTTTCCTGCTCCTGTAGCACCAACTATAGCTACAGTTTCACCTTTATTTACTTTTAAAGATACTCCTTTTAAGACCTCTTCATCTTGTATATAACTAAATCTAACATTTTTAAAATTAATATTTCCTTGGATATTTGAGGCAGCAATTTGTCCTTCTTTACGGATATAGCTTTTTGTGTCTATAATCTTAAAAACTCGTTCTCCGGAAACAATCCCCATTTGTAACTGATTGAATTTATCGGCAATCTGGCGAAGGGGTCTAAATAACATTTGTGACATTTTAATAAAGGCTATGACAGCTCCTAGAGTAGTAAACCCCTCTAATATTTGATATCCTCCAAACCATACAATTAATCCAATAGCAAAAGATGAAAGTATTTCTGCAATTGGAAAAAATATAGAATAATACCAAACTGTTTTAATGTGTGCCTTCTTATGGTTATTATTAATTTTTTTAAAGTTTTGATACTCTATACTTTCTCTTGTAAACAACTGAAGAATTTTCATTCCAGTTACACGCTCTTGAACAAATCCATTCAAATTAGCTATTTCATTTCTAACATCTTGAAAGGTGGCTTTAATTGCTACCTGAAATACTTTGGTAGCATACACTAGAATTGGTAAAACTACCAATGCAACCAATGCTAATTTCCAATTCATTACAAACATGACAACTATAACAACTAACATTTTTAGTATGTCACTGATAATCATAAAAACACCTTGTGTAAAAAAATTAGCTATAGTTTCTATATCTGATACAACTCTAGTTACTAATTTCCCTACAGAGGTAGTATCAAAATAGGACATTTTAAAACTGTTGATATTTCTGAAAACTGTAGCTCTAATATCTCTTATAATATGCTGTCCCACCCAATTGGCAAAATATATGAACATAAATTGCAAGAGAACTTCAGCAAAAACAATTGTAAGTAATATTTTTATGTAATAAACTAGATTAGAAATATCTTGATTAGTTACAAAATCATTTACGGTCTCACCAATAATATATGGATTTATAGCTGATACAAATGCAAGACTAATTGTAGAAACAGCAGCAATAGAAAACTTGAGTTTATATCCTTTAGCAAAACTCATCAATCTTAAAAAAATTTTTATATCAAAAGCTTTTCCTGATATTTTTTCTGCCATTATACCTAATTATATTTTTTACTTTAATTGTAAAAGTAAATTGTTCATTTTATTTTTAATAACAAACTTCTGTTAAAAATAATCCTTTAGCTGGAACAGATAAACCGGCCTCACTCCTATTTTTACTTTCAATTATTTTTCTAAAATCCGCTAAACTAATTTTACCCGTACCTACTTCAATTAAAGTTCCAACAATAGCTCTAACCATATTTCTTAGGAATCTATTTGCAGTGATATGAAAAGTCAAATGATCACCTTGAAGAATCCATGTAGCTTTTGTAATGGTACAATTAAACGTTTTGACATCTGTTTTAACTTTTGAAAAACTTTCAAAATCTTCAAACTCAAATAAAATTTCAGCAGCTTTATTCATGACATCAATTTGTAACTTTTTTTGATATAATTGCCAAGTAGTTTCCAAATAGAAAGGGTCTCTAACCAATAGAATTCTATATTCATAACTTCTACTTATTGCATCAAATCTAGCGTGTGTAGTATCCAATACCATTTTCAAAGACTTGATTACTATGTCATTAGGTAAAATAGAATTAAATTTACGAACATCATTTTCTGTCAATTTTTTTTCTGTATCAAAATGAGCAAACATTTGTATCGCATGAACTCCAGCGTCTGTTCTACCAGCCCCTACTAGCTGAATATTCTCCTGAGTGATGGTATTGATAGCTTTGGTAATTTGCTCTTGAACAGAAATAGCATTCGGCTGTATTTGCCAACCATGATAATTAGTTCCTTTGTATGACAATTCTATAAAATATCTCAAAAAAAAGTAGTTTATATAAGTTCTTAAAACTACGAAATTTATTTTGTTATTTGTACTTTCGTTAGGTGAAGAAAATCCTATTATTATCAGATACTCATAGCTTTATAGACGATCAAATCCTAAAGTTTGTAAAACAAGCTGATGAGGTTTGGCATGCTGGTGATATTGGAAGTTTACATGTTACAGATACCATAAATAAATTAAAACCTTTAAGAGCTGTTTATGGGAATATTGATGGAAATGATGCTCGATCTCAATTTCCATTAGACAATAAATTTAGAATTGAAGAAATGACCATTTGGATGACTCATATTGGTGGCTATCCAAATAAATACCACCAAAGAGTTCGAGAAGAGTTGAAAAAAATAAAGCCTTCCATTTTTATTTGCGGTCATTCTCATATTTTAAAAATACAATACGATAAGAAGCTAAATATTTTACATTTAAATCCAGGAGCAGCTGGTAAATATGGATTTCACGCTGTTCGAACCATGTTGCGTTTTGAACTAGATAAAGGTGAAATTAAGAATTTAGAAATTATAGAGCTAGCTAAGAAAACATAAACCTCTTTTTCATTTAAACAGGAAGTTCTATACTGATTTTTGTTCCTTTACCTTTCTTAGAATCTATAATAAATTTTCCACCCATCATGTGAATTCTAGCATCTATTTGATTGATTCCTAAGCCATCTTCTTTCTGTGACATTTTTGAGGTGTCAAAACCATTTCCATTATCATTAATTGTTAGCAATATTTTTTTATTTTTTTCAACTAGATTAATTTCTGCTATAGAAGCTTCGCTGTGTTTGATTGCATTGTTAACAAGCTCCTGTATGATATTATATAATTTAATTTCAAAATCTTGATCATATCGCTGAATGTTTTTTGTTTGAAAAATAACCTCTAATTGTGAGTTGGAATATTTATATGCCATATCCTTAACTGAATTAGCTAAACCAAACTTTAATAAAACAGAGGATACCAATGTGTGAGATAGGTCTCTAATTATCTGGGAAGCCTCAACAATAATGTCTTGAGACTTCTCTAATTCAATGGGTATTGGGCCATTGAATATTTTTTTACACGCTTGTAAGTGTAAATTTGCGGAAGATAATAAAGCACTCACACTATCATGAAGTGTTTCAGAAATTTGTTTGCGTTCTGTTTCTTTTCCATCTAGTGTCGCGTTTAAAATTCTGATTTGGGACTCTGATCTAACTTTTTCAATTTTCTGTTGTTGAACTAACTCTTGTTTGGACAATTGCAAACTAAGATTTCTCTGACGTAGCTTATATTGGTTTAATAAAAAAGCTAACAACAAGATGACAGAAAAAAAACTAGTTCCTACAATCCATGTTAAATTTTCTGCTTCTTTTTTCTGAAGTTTACCTTCTTTTCTAACCATACTTACGTTAAATTCTGCTGTTACACGCTCTAACTTCTCTTTCGTTTCTAAATCTCGAACCTGGCTCTTCATAATACGTGCAGTATCTAAATATTCATAGGCTCTATAATCATTTAAATTCCTCATAGCCATTGATAAATTATAATACAAACCACCTCTTCGTTTAATTGCCTTCATAGAGGTGTCTCCTTTGATAAGCCTAATTCCTTCTAAATAAGTTTTTTTAGATTGTTTAAAATTTCCATTTAATAAATAAATATTTCCAAGATTATTAGTAGCAGCAGCTTGACCTAATTTATTATTTTTATTTTGGAGAATATCAATGGCTTTTTTAGCAGATTCTAGAGCTTTCTCTTTATGATTATCATAGGTGGTGTCGTACTGATAAATACCAGATAAATTAGAAAAAGACATTGCCTGAAAACTAGCAATATCGTCATTTAATGAGGGGATTACTGCCAATTTTTTATAATAAAAAACAGCACTATCTTTTTTTCCAAGATATTGATATTGACCGCCTAGTCTAAGTAAATTTTCAGCCAAAAACTTTTGATTAATAGAATCTATTTTTTGACCGTCTAGTATATTGTTAGTCAACAATTTTAGAGATTTCTTGTAATACAATATAGCCTTTTTATGATCTCTATTATTTTTATAAATGTCAGCAATTAAGAGAACGATTTTAAACCTAAGATCGATGTTATTAGTGGTTTTCACTTGTTCATTCAAGTAAAGCGCCGTTTGTAAACTTTCTACATACCTTTTGTTTTCATATAAAGATTTTGCTTGCTTATATTTTGCATCTAAATTAGAATCTTTAGAATCTTGTGTAATTACAAAGGAAGTTTTTGTGTGAGAAAATTCTTTATTTTTAAGAATTCTTTTTTTTGCTTTTAAAGGAACATTCAGCAAAAAAACAAATAGTAAGATGAATAACTTTAGGACACTCTTATACATGGGAAACAAATTCAAGGGTATACATTTTTATAAAATTACTACTTTTTTTATTTGTATTAAAAAATTAATCAAACTACCCTATGATATCAAATATGTGAGTATGTAATTATTTTACAGCTATACTATTTTATTTTTAACAGCATACATTGCCAATCCTACTGAATTTTTTACGTTTGTTTTCTTTAGTAAGTTTTTCCTGTAGGTATCTACTGTACTCTGACTAATGTTTAATATTTCTGCTATTTCAGGTGAACTATGCTCCTTAGATATTAATTTTAAAACTTCTATTTCTCTCGCAGTCAACAAGTTAGAAATGGTACTCTCAGGTCTTTTTTTAGGATCCACTTTTTTACCTGTAAATATTTTAAGCAATTCATCTTTAATAGAATTACTGAAAAATTGTTCACCTGAATGAACTGCTTTGATGGCATCTATAATATGTTCGCTTGCACTATCTTTAGAAATATATCCATTTGCACCTAAAGCTAACATTTCTTCAACTAACTTCACATCATCATAACTAGAAAGAATGATTGTTTTTATTTTTATACCTTTTTTCTTAAAGAACTTCAATACTTCTATTCCATCTAGTTCTGGCATATTAATATCTAGGATTAAAATATCAGCAGTACTATTTTGAGCCCATTCTATCACCTCTTTTCCAGTGAGTGAATATCCTTCAACTAAAATGTTTTCTTCAGTATTGATAACAGCAATGATCCCTTCTATAAGTATTTTATGATCATCAGCTAGATGAACTTTTATTTTTTCTTCCATAATATTACAAATTTAATTGATGGTTTAGTATTTCGCAATCCCCATTAACAATGAAATTTTCTTATCCCCATAAATGGGGAGTTAAATATAATAATATATCCTTTTAAAGTTAATTTAAAACAAAAAAACCAGAGCTGTTGCTCTGGTTTATCGCATTAAATATAATTAAATAATAGGTTTATCGCAATCTGTCTACAGATTTTACAAGATTTTCATCCTTCCTAATTGCTTTATTTGCCAGTACAGAAAATAAAATAACTATAGAAGGTATGAACATCCCAATACCTTTCTCAGAAAAAATTTCTCCAGGTATATTTAGAGACAAATAAATCAATATTCCTAATAAAAAGAGATTGATCAAAATTATAATACGTCCAAGCACAAATTGTTGTTGTCTATCATTGAAACGAAAAATTGAAATTAAAGCCAACAAAGCTGATATTATAAAAGAAATTGGAACCAATTTGTATAAAATAGACTCATATGCAAATAAGTCAAATGCAAATACCTCATTGTCTGTTTCTACCCATAGTTTAAAAAAAAAGGGAGCCCCTATTGAAAGGAAAATAACTAACAGTAAGTAAATTGATTGTATTCTTTGTATCATTTATCTCAAACGTTACACAAAACTATCATTTTATTTTTTTATAAAGAAACATAAACATATAAAATAATTGTATATATTTGTCTCGTTAACCACTCTACTTATTGTATAGTACTTTATACAACACTCATAAAATCAAAAACACTTAATAACAAATTCTTACACTAATTAAGAATTATAATATAACTTAATATTTATGTTCGAAATATCAGAACTAAAAGCAAAAACTCTTGCTGAGCTTCAACAAATTGCAAAATCTATTGGTTTATCTAAAACTAGCCAACTAAAAAAACTAGACTTGGTTTATCAAATATTAGATATCCAAGCTGCAACTCCTATTAAAGAAGAAAAAAAGTCTGAAAACCCAAAACCTAGGGTCAACAAACCTAAAAGAAAAAGAGTTGCAAAAAAGGTGACTTCTGAAGAAAGCCTGGCTGAGGGTACACCAAAACCAACTCCGGAAGTTGTAGAAAAAAAATCTACATCTGATTCAAATAGCTCAACAGATAAATCTTCAGAAAGACAACATAGAGAGCCTGTTCAAAAAATTGAAGGATCAGAAAAAAAATCTTCAAATACTGCTGCAGTTGAGAACACCTCTTCAAATGAAGATAAATCTGAACAGAATAGGACAAAACCAGTTCATAAAAAACAAAAACCACATCATAATAACAACAGAAACCAAAAAAATCAAAACCAACGGAATTCAACTAATGGAAATAAGTACAAAGATCCAGGTTTTGAATTCGATGGAATTATTGAAAGTGAAGGTGTTTTAGAAATGATGTCTGATGGATATGGCTTCCTTCGATCTTCTGATTATAATTATTTATCATCACCAGATGATATCTATGTATCTCAATCTCAAATCAAATTATTTGGATTAAAAACTGGTGATACCGTCAGAGGGAATGTAAGACCTCCAAAAGAAGGTGAAAAATATTTTCCTTTGATTCGAGTTTCAAAAATTAATGGTTTAAATCCAAACATCGTTAGAGATCGAGTTTCTTTTGAACATTTGACGCCATTATTTCCAGAACAAAAATTTAATTTGGCCGAAAAAGGGAGTTCTTTATCTACTAGAATTATTGATTTATTTTCACCAATAGGAAAAGGTCAACGTGGAATGATTGTAGCACAACCAAAAACTGGTAAAACCATGCTACTTAAAGATGTTGCCAATGCTATTGCCGCAAATCACCCTGAAGTTTATCAAATAGTGTTATTAATAGATGAACGTCCTGAAGAAGTTACAGACATGCAAAGAAGTGTTCGTGGTGAAGTGGTTGCATCTACTTTTGATGAACCTGCAGATAAACATGTTAAAGTTGCAAATATTGTGCTAGAGAAAGCTAAACGATTAGTTGAATGTGGTCATGATGTAGTAATTCTTTTAGACTCTATAACTCGTTTAGCCAGAGCATATAATACTGTTGCTCCTGCTTCAGGTAAAATATTATCTGGTGGTATAGACGCAAATGCATTGCATAAACCAAAGCGTTTCTTTGGTGCAGCTAGAAATATAGAAAATGGAGGTTCTTTAACGATTATTGCAACTGCTCTTACAGAAACTGGTTCAAAAATGGATGAGGTGATTTTTGAGGAATTTAAAGGTACCGGTAATATGGAATTACAACTAGATAGAAATATATCTAATAGAAGAATTTATCCAGCAATAGACCTTATTAAATCGAGCACACGTAGAGATGATCTTTTACTTGATTCTAAGAATGTTCAAAGAATGTGGGTATTAAGAAAATATTTAGCCGATATGAATCCAATAGAGGCAATGGAATTTATAAATGAAAAAGTTAAATTTTCAAAAAATAATGAAGAATTCTTGATTTCTATGAATGGTTAACCTTCGTTTATTAAACAATAAAAAAAGCCGCTAAAATTTTAGCGGCTTTTTTTATTATTGATATTTAAATTTATTGAACACCATGAAAACCGGCTCTGTTATCTTGGATGTCAGAAGATTTTTTTAAAGCATTAAATATTTGAACTGTTTTATTTTTAATCTCTGAATCTAAACGTTGTCTGTATGGCTCATAATTTGGTAATGCAGTTGCTTTCTCTTTTTTTGATACAACAAAAGCAAAAACACCTTTGTTACCAACTACCTTATTATATAATTTATTTTCTTTGGCATAATACATGGCTCCAACAATTTTTGGCTCAGAACCAACTCCTGTGATAGAGGGAGACTTTAAAGAGGTATTATCCATCTTAGTTATCGTTACATTGTTAGCAGCAGCAATATCATTTAAAGATGCTCCATCCATTTTAGCTTTGATTAAAATTGCTTTTTTCTGGTTTACTAAAATAGGTTTTACTGTATTAACAGCTTTTGACGATTTTAACAAGCCTTTTTCAGTTGTATTAGTAAGAAAAGCAACAACATAACCATTATTAATATCAAATCTTTGTATGGAACCAATTTTAGTATCGCTTCCAAAAGCCCATGTAATAATTTGTCTTTGTGTATCTAACAAACCAGGTACTCTTTCATCCATAATTTTTAGACCTATAGCAGGTTTTGATTGATAGGACATCTCTTTAACTACATCATAATAGTTATTTCCTTTAGCTGAAATTTCTAAAGCAAATTTTTCAGCATTTTGGAAAGCAGTATTTTCAGTCTCTTGTGAAGGGATAATTTCTCTACCAAAAGAAACTAGCTTTACCCCTTTTTGAACATTCCTACGTTCATCGATTCTCAACACATGATATCCAAACTGTGATTTAACAACACCCACTTTTCCTATTTTATTATTGAACAAAAAATCTGCTAAATTTGAATCAAATCTAGATGAGTTGTAAGAATTACCGTGTGAACTCCAGCCAATATCTCCACCTTTGTCTTTGCTTACATCTGTATTAATTTCATTTGCTATTTGAGCAAATTTCTTTTTATTTCTACGAACTAGTTTATAGATACTGTCTATAGATACCTTAGCTTGTTCTTCTGTTTTTGTGGTAGCAGCTGTAGCTCCTTGAGATCCTATGTAGGGTATAAAAATACCACTTGCTTTTACAGAATCTGGTCTTGAATAAACTTCGGTAATTTTAGATATTTTATAAAAATTATTATCTTCATATGGACCAAAAGTATTTGTTACTTTTCCTTCTAAAACCTCATCAACTATAGATTTTGGTAAGTCATTTTTCATTAAGAAGGCCTCTTGATTAGGAATATCTGAGCTATTTTCTTCGAAAAATAAATTGTAATCAGAAGTGTTTTTTAATCCTGAAATCGTTATTTTCTGTGCTGTAGCTTTATTAACATCTTCTCTATCCTCTAGATAAGATGCTACATTATTTTTTATTGCTTCTTTATCCTCATCAGTTGGAGAGATATTAAACTGAACGTAAGCTAAATCTCTTGAAGCTTCAACTTTATAAGCAGAAGGATTCTCGTTTACGTAGGATTCAACTTCACTATTTTTTATAGAAACTAAACTATCTGGTATGCTTGAAAATGGAATGTATACAACATCTGCACTTAGTAAGGCATTGTCTTCTTGGTAAGATAATTCTCCTTCCTTTAATGAAGCTCCTAAACCAGCTTTTATCAAATTATTGTAGGTATCTCTTTTTAGGTTAGAACCTACCTCTGAAAAATAGTTGCTCCAAGCAGACCACAAATTTTGATCCTCACTTTCTTTTGTATCTTTCAAAAACTGTAAAAAACTATCTTTATCAAATAGACCCGCTTCGTTTAAAAATTGTGGATTTTGTTGAATTGAAGGTGAATTTATAATGGTATTTAATACATCTGTCTCTCCAACAGTTATACCAGCATTTTCAAGTTGACTAGAATATATTTTATCTCTTAAAATACTTTCCCAAACTGTTCTTGCAGCTTGCATGTTTGAAATATTATTATTACTTCTTGTTTTGTAGGTATCTAATGCCTCAGCATATTCTTGTCTAGAGATAGTTTCTCCATCTACTTCACCTACTTCATTTATTTTTGAGGAATCAAAGAAATCTGATAGTGTGGATGGGTCCAACACAAATGCAAATAAAGCTAATCCGATAACAGCTATTAATGCAATAGAACGATCTCTTATTTTTGATAAAATTGCCATAAAATCAATAATTTAATTTGAATGGGCGAATATACAATTTGCCGAGTAAATAAGCAACCAGAAGTATCAGTATTTAATTTAAGAATAAAAAGTAAAATGGTGTTTTAATTATATTCTCTATCTACAATTTCAAGTTGAATTTCTTCTATTTTAGAGGAACTAACTTTTAATATTGTAATTTTAAAGTTCATTATATTTAATACTTCACCCTTTTCAGGAATATTTTCAGTGTGATCTATAATATAACCTCCCAAAGTTTCGTAAGCTTCTTCTTTGGGTATAGTTAGGTTATACTCTTCATTTAAATAATCAATTTCTAATCTAGCCGATAGTTTAAATTTTGAGTCACTAATTTTTTCATCTGTTAATTCTTGCACATCGTGTTCATCCTCTATTTCACCAAAAAGTTCCTCTACAATATCTTCTACTGTAATCATTCCGGATGTACCTCCGTATTCGTCAACAACAACAGCTATGCTTTTTCTTTTCTTCATTAAACTATTTAAAACATCACTTATCATCATAGACTCTGGAACAATTTCTACTGGTAGTAAAATTGATTTTATAGTCTTTGGTTTTTTAAACAATTCAAAAGCATTTACGTGACCAATAATATCGTCTAATGAAGTCTTGTACACTAAAATTTTAGAATATCCACTATCTATAAAGCTTTCACTGAGTTTTGATACGCGTTCGTGAATTTCAATAGCTAAAATCTCGGTTCTAGGAACCATAATCTCTCTGGCTTTAACTTTTTGAAACTCTAATGCATTTTGAAAAATTTGAATTTCAGAATCTATTTCCTCTTCATTACCATTACCATTTTCTATTTGTTCGGAAATATAATCTCCTAATTCTTCTTTACTAAATTCTGTTTGCTGATAATCTTTATCTGTTCTAAAAAGAAGCTTTAAAAAGAAATCTGAAATTGTATTAATAAAAAAAGAGAAAAAATATAACAGTAGATAAAAGATGTATGCCGGTAAAGCAAATATTTTTAATGTCTCGTTAGCATATACTCTAAAAATTGCTTTAGGAAGAAACTCTGCTGTAATGAGGATTAAAATTGTAGAAATTATGGTTTGTATTAGAATACTACTTATTCCAAGGTACCCAACAATTACCTTACCCATAAAGTAACTGTAAATAACTAATGCTATGTTGTTACCAACTAACATTGTTGTTATAAACTTTGAAGAATTACTTGTTAATTTACCTAATATATCAGGTAAAAATCCTTTTCGTTTTTTTTCAAGTTCAATATGAAGTTTATTGGCAGAAACAAATGCAATTTCCATTCCAGAGAAAAAAGCAGAAGATATAATAGAAATAAGAATGACGGTGATATCTACCTTCATTTAAAGTTTGTTTTTCTTCTCTATTTTTTTTCTAAACTTTCTTTTAAAGAAGAATATTAGTAGTATAAAGATAGAAAAACCAAGCATAAATAACGCTTTATTTATATCATCTTTCCATGCAAGCGCTGCTTCAACTAAAAAGATAACAGCAATAATTAGGTATCCATACTGTAAAAATTTCCAAAAATTATTCATATTTCATTTTCATTTGTTAGTAAATTACCCTTGGTTTTTTTTGCAACATACTTATTTAAATTTTCCTTAGATTCAAAACCAATACCAATAACTGTATCATTAGTCTTTGTTAATACAAAACTTCTTTCAGTAAAAAAATATTTATTTTTCTGATCCCAAAATAATTGATCTGTTTCTAGCCTAGAAGCATCTGTATGATTTATAACCACAACATTTCCTTTTAACTCTGATATAGAAGTTTTTGAATAAGTTAATGCATAATCTCCAATAATTGTGGTGGAATCTAATCCATTATTTTCAAAATTTATAATTTTTACTCCCTCTGGAAATTCATTATAGGGATGAATTTTTCTATTACTAAAATCATTCATCAAAGAAGTTGTTAGTTTGGAGGTTATTTTCCCAGAATCCTTATAAACGTGATGTGCATCTCTGGCAACTGCTATGGGTAGATTTTTTTCAGCCAAAAAATCTCTTACTTTTTTAGAATCATTGGTACAAGAAAAAAGCATTGCCATACTCAAAGGTATAACAATGCTTTTTCTTATTATTTTAAGTATAAAATTCATTTGTTATCTTCCACTAGAAGTGATCTTAACAGATTCATTTATCCAACACTTTACTTTAAAAGTATCTCCTTCTTTTACTCCTTCAGTAAAAATAACTTTTTTAGAAGGAAAGTTAGCTTTATAGTTTCTGATAAATTTTCTTGCTACAGAACTCATACTAGGATCTACCTTACTAGCTTTCACAGCTTTATTATAGGCAGCAACATAGGTCATTCTTTTTTCAAATTCGTTTGTACCACAACTATTAACTGATGTTGCGTACAAACTAGCAATAAATAAGTAAGCTCTTCCCATATTTGGATTTAAGGATATAGCTTCTCTTGCCAATTGTCTAGCTTTAGATTTCTGACCTCTTTTCTTTGCAGATTGGGCGAATTTTAATTTAAAATTTGCTTTTTTGAAAAGATCTGTTTCTAATTCAAATGCCTTCATTCTCATCTCCTCTGCACCAGAGACATCACCTTTTTTTGCTAATACACCTGCCACAAAAGAGTAGGCGTCTGCAGAAGGAGAAGCTTCAGCATAGGCAATGGCTAGTTTTTCAAAAAGAGGATCATCAGTACATTCTTTGTTAAACATTCTAGACACTGCTCTCTTCAACCACTTTGCATTTGTTTTGTTTATTTCAAAATCTCTTTCATATAATGGAATTAATCGATCACATGTAGAGAGTGCTATTATAATATTATCTAATCCAGATTCTACTTGCCCTAAAGCTTTTGAATTAATAGTATAAGCTCTTAATCTTCTTTTTTCTTTTTTATCTAACTCTTGACCAGCTTCAACTTTATCATTTAAAACTTTAAGTTTTTTAGCATAATCTATAAGTTTTTCACCAACAGATTCTAGTACATCATCATAGGTGTCAAAAACTTTTTGTGGATTGGTGTCTTTGTTAGCATCAGTAATTCCTTGAAAATATCTGTAAATATTTTTCACACTCATTCTGTTAGGATCTATGCTATATGCTAATTGTAAAATTTCAAACACTTCATCATCAGAAGCTAATTTATTTTTCACTAAAAACGTTGCGTAATCACTATGTACTTTTGCTGGATCTTTGGTAGGGAAATTTTCTAATCTTTGCTGATATACCCTCTTAACTAGTGCCGCAGCCTCTGTTTTATCAGCTGCATCTTTAAATCTTATCTGAGCTAATTTATCTCCTAGTTTGTATGTGTTTATAGATAATTTTTGACAATTATCCATTAAAAACATCCAATTCACAAAAGCGTCATCATATTTCTTTGACTGATAATCTCCCTTAAAAAGATTATATTTTATTGTACACTCATTAGCTTGAGCATTTACAAGCTGTAACCCTAAAAAAAGAAATAGGTTAACTAATAAAATAATTCGTTTCTTCATTTTTGTAATTATTTGTTAATCAATTTTTCGTTGTTTAAACCAAACATCATTTAAAGACAAACTAAGCCTAAAATTGAAATAATTTTCTTCTAATAATCCATTTGATGTTGTTCCTTTTTTACCATATTCAAAACCAACATTTAAGTTTGACAATCTATTACCTAGGGGTAATCCTAAACCAAAAGATATGCCAAAGTCATCAATACTTGTAAAAGAGTTAGATCCAGGAGTTCCATTTACTAAAAGACCAAGTTTTTCTAACTTTACTCCTGCTCTGTAGGTAACTCTTTGCCAATAACTAGTAATTGAGTTAATTTTAGGAATAAAATATCCTCCCGCAGACAACCTATTAGAATCTCCATATTGAAAACTCTGCGCACTGTTATCAAAGTAACCAGTGGGTATTATTGCATCTTGCATTTTATAATTTAGAGCAGCATACCATTTATTAGTCTTACCCAAACCTAATCCAAGGATAGTTTCTCTTGGTCTTTCTAAATTTGCATTTAAAGGGCCTGAAAATATGGTGTCTGACGGAGCTTCAAAACCTGAAGCATCAATTTCTAAAGAATATAAGTTTTCTGTACCTGTAGACTTTAAATTGTTACTTAATTTAAAAGAGGCTCCCATATGAATATTTAAATCTTTAGTTATGGTCGTTTTATACTGTGCACCTATCTTTACTGATGCCCCTCTTACATTTGAATCTTCAACGTTTTTTGATGCCAAAGAATTACCTTCTCTAAGATTAAGAACATTATTCTGGATATTACCAAATAAAAAATCTGTCTCTATACCAACTGAAAAACCTTTAAAAAGCTTAAGTCCAAAACCTCCGTAAATTCTATTAACATCTCCAGATCCAGAAAACTGTGTAATTTCAATGGCGTCACCATCATCATTGGTAATGGTATTTATTAATGAATACCCTACAGATGAGGTTGGTTGCATTCCAAAAACTACTGCCATTTTTTTTGTGATAGGAAATGCAAAACTGAAATAACTTAAGTTAGTTGAATTAGAAGATTGAGATGTAGTTGCATCTTTAATTGTTAAATCATTATTCAATACACCAAATACATAAGTGGCGTATCTTAGCTCAGACAAAGAAGCTGGATTTACAAAATTCAAATATCGGTTACTGCTGTAGGCTGCCCCAATACTTCCCATACTTATCTGTTCTACAGTTCTGGTACCAAACTCTTCTCCAACTCCAAAGTAAGAATATGGTGAAGAAGTAGACCTTTGAGAAAAAGATTGAGCTGTTATTACAACTGCTAAAAAGAATATGATTTTTTTAATCATTATTGATTGTTATGTGTCAATATTTTATTTAATCCTTGAAGTAGGAAATTTTGATTCGCAAAGATGCTATTTTTTAATTGTTTGGACAAGAATTTTGTATCTCCTCCTGTTAAAACAACTGTTAAATCATGAAAATCTTGCTTATATTGAGTTATTACCCCGTCTATTTCACAAATAACCCCATTAATAACGCCCGAATGAATAGATTCTGTAGTTGAAAAACCGGTACGCTTATATACCTCATTTTTTGATAATAACGGTAGTTTAGAGGTATGTTGGTGTAATGCTTTATAGCGCATTTCTAAACCTGGTGATATTGCACCACCCAAATACTCATTATTAGAGTTTACAAAATCATAGGTTATACAAGTTCCAGCATCAATTACTAAAGAATTTTTTTGTGGATACTTTAATACTGCGGCCGCTGCTAATGCAATTCTATCGTTTCCTAATGTAGAAAGTGAACTATATAGATTCTTAAATGGAACTGGGGTATCTGAATTCAATAGTAGTAAGGAGGGTAGTTTTTGAAGCTCTTCAAAATACTCACTTTCGATATTTTTAACTGAAGACACAATAGAGTGAACTATTTGATAGTTATTAGAGATTTTTTTTAGTTCATCCAAAAAACTAGTTTCTTCGCAAACAATAGACATAATCATTGTATCTGTTTCAAATACAGCTACTTTAACTTTTGAATTTCCTATGTCTATGACTAGATTCATTCTTAATTTAATAATGGATGTCAAAAATACAATAGATTTTTCTATTTTTATTTGGTAGTTGTGAAAAACTCG
>JABAZK010000127.1 GCA_018608485.1 Flavobacteriaceae bacterium
AGTATTCTTGCATTCTATACAGCTCTTAAAAAACAAACTAAACCATAGGCATATCCTCTTCTTTCAATTCAGCTATTTCTAAACTTCCTACATAGAATTTATGCATTGACACATAATTAATTGTAAATTGCAATTTAATTTGTGTAAAGTAACCTAATCATGAAAAATTTTTCTTCATTACTATTAATTTTAATTTTATTTCAAAGTTGTTTTAGCTACAAAACAGTAGATTTCAATAGTATTCCAGTTGAAAAAAAACAAAAGGTTGAAGTAAAAGGAGTTGGAGGAACATATATTAAAGGAACATTAGTTTCTAAAAATGAGCAAATATTGACTCTAAATAACAATGGTCAACTCCAAAAAATTCCTGTTAGTGAAATTTACGAAGTCAAAGTTAGAAAGTTTTCAATCTTAAAATCTTCAGGAGTACTTGCCAGTTCAGTATTATTAGTAACTGCTGTACTTTCTGCTATTCTTATAGCAACACTAATAGCTTTGTAGGTTTACCTTCTTTTTTAAGTTCAGCTATTTTTAAGCCTCTTAAGTAGGTTAAACCTACATTTTTTAATATTACTAATTACATTAACTTGTTGCTTTTTGCAATTAATTTTATTAAGTTTGATTTAATCAATAATCAAATAATTAATAAAATGAAAAACATTTATTTAGCTTTAGTAAGTATTTTATTATTTGCCTCGTGTGGGCAAGAGCCAGCCAGTAAAATAGAAAATAAAATCAAAGTAGGATCTTTAGGATTTCATGTATCATTTGTTGTGCCAAACGATGCCACAGAAAGAATGGATCAGTTTATTACGACACATGAACAGTTTATGCGAGAGACTCATCATTTATCTGGTGATCAAGAACCCATTGTTTTATCTTATTCTGTATTTAAGTCCCCAGAATTGAATAATCCTTTCGATCCTAATAGTGGTGAAACAGGAAACACACTTTATGGTTTAACTGAAATTTATAGTGGTCCTGAAGGTGTTCAAGCCCATATGACTTTAGGACAACAACGTGAAGCCATGTTTGCTGAGTTGGTAAGCTTAACAAACACATATAGTGTTGCAGGAATTCTCGGAGCACCTGTAATCGCGGCAATGGAATAATTAAAACGCATCTTAATTTATCAAACGATTTAGCTGTGCTGCAACTATAAATATTAGTAGTTGTAGATAGCATCTACAAGCTATTTTTAACTTTAAATAAATAAAAATGAATTTAGTAATTAAAGGAAAATGCACCTCAAGTTATGACGCGGTATATAAAGACTTTATTGAACTGTCAGAAACAAGAGCACAATGTTGCGATGAATCCAAGACAACAATTAGTAAAATAGACAACAATAATTTTGTTGTTCTATTGTTTGATGTTGACATGAGTAAATTGAAAGAAATACTATCTACTCCAGAAAGAGCTGAAGTAATTAAAAAGAACGGTATTTCAAATGAAATGTTTCAATTTTCGTCTTTGGGATAAGGGCGTAAAAATGTTTAGATATTTGGAAAACCTCCACTAATTTTAACAAATTAGAACCTAAAAACATACCTACAAAATTAGTTGGTGTCTAAAAAATATTTTAGGCAACGTAATGGTATTTCAACCCTTTTTTTACATAACTAGTAGTGTATCCTTTAGATGATAGATCTTCCAATACTGAATAAACTTTCAGAATAAGTGAAATAGATTCAACTCTATTTAAGATCTGAACGCTCGTTAAATGCTCTTTACTAAGAGTATTCAAAATATTTTTTTCGTTTAAAGATAGTTTCTTCATAGCAATTTTTTAAACAAATATCTACTAATAATTAAAGCCAGTCAATCCCTATAAATGGGTGAATTTTTTACTCCCCATTTATGGGTAATGCTGGTAAACTTGGTTTAGTTGTCACTACATGTTTCAGAAACCCTTGTGTAAGTTTCTACTCTATCATCAAGTGAAAACCTAATTTCTATCCCGTTACCATTATTGATAGTTGTTATCGTAGCAGTAAACTCAGCTGAAGAAAGAACTAATTTTTCAGGAAGATTTTCAGTAACAGAAATATAATCTCCATCAGAGTCTACAACATCCCAATTATTTACACCACAATCGCAGTCAGAACCATCCTCTTGACAATCAGTAATTGAATTTGGTGTAAATTTTAACCAAAAATTAGAACCATCCTCTTCACCATCTTTTTTCCAAGCAACATCATTGTATTTTTCTAAAAAATTTTGATTTGCATCTGAGTTGTTGTCATCTTTATCTCCACAAGAAAATAATAAAATAGTTAATGATAGTAATAATAGTTTTTTCATAGTAATTTTTTTATGCAAAGAACTACTAATAATTAAAGCCAGTCAATCCATATAAATAATGAAATTTTTTACTCCCTATTTTTGGGTAATGAAAACAATTATTATTAATTATAGAAAAATATTATATTTGATAAACTTACAATTAACAAATTATGAAAAATTTTATTTTTTTTACATTACTTACTTTTTTAATTTTTGGATGTTCATCAAAATCTGTTGAAATAGACAAGGCCCAAGTAACCAAAGAAGCAAGTGAATTCATTTCTAGTCAATTTGATTTCTTTTCAAATAGTAGTTTAGATCAGGCTAAGATGACTTTTTCTGAAGACGCTGTTCTCATAGGAACAGATGCTGCAGAGTATTTTACTGGATGGTCTGAAATAGAACCCTCTGTAAAGGGTCAATTAGTCATAAAAGACCCTGTATTTTCATCTCGAAATTTAAATATTTTTCTAAGTGATGATGGAAGTATGGCTTCTTATACCCAAATTATCGATTTTACATTTTCAATTGACGGCGAGCCAGGCGAAATAAAAAATGTAAGAAATAGTGGTGTGATAAGAAAAACAGATACTATGTGGAAGTTAATACAAATTCATTGGTCTATTGGTCTGGAGGGACAAGCTGTTGAATACGAAATTGAAGAATAATAGTACTCGTAATTAAATTATGAGTGTCAATTAAATCTTTTGAAGTTAGACAAATGTTTTATAATTCATATACGTAAACAATAAAACGGCTATACTATTTTAGTATAACCGTTTTTTTATATGTTTACATATAATTTTATTTAAATGATTTATTATTCTAAAGTTTCGTATACATTATTAATTGTTGTGTTTATCGTTTTTTTTGGACCATTAATTCCTAACTATATAAACGATGGTTTTAACAGTACTATGTTTTTAATGACTTTAGCTCTGATTATTTTATTTGGATTAATAGTCCATATGTTTTTCAATACCACCTATAAGATTGAGAAGGAAAAACTCCATATAAAATGTGGATTTTTTAAATATCGTCCTGTAAATATAAAGGAAATGAAAAAAGTTTCTACATCATCAAATGTCATTTCATCCCCTGCAGCATCATTTGATCGAATTGAAATTACCTATGGTAAGTTTGAAGAACTTATAATTTCTCCAAAACACAAAACTAAATTTGTTGAAGATTTACAGAAAATAAATCCTAAGATTATAAATAATCTTTAGAGATAATTTTCTTGATTAAATAGTTTGTTAACTATAAATTTTTCGGA
>JABAZK010000118.1 GCA_018608485.1 Flavobacteriaceae bacterium
TAATACCGCCAACATCTACTTTTTGAGGAGTGGTTCTAGGTTTTTTAAAGTCTTTGCGGAAACTGTTTTTTTTCTGAGGAGTGTTGCCTTTTCTTGCTTGTCGTCCTCCCGACGATTTATTATTTGAATTCATTATGTAAATTTCGGCAAATGTAATAATAAATTTCTCAAAAGAAATGGGTATAAAATTCTTAATTAGCTTTTTAGAGTAGTTACTTCAGTGTTTCTATTACCTTATCTAAAAGTAAACTACTATCTATTAGAACAAGACTAAGTACACCTACTAAAAGTAGAATTTTTAGTGTATTATGAAGTATGGTATACTCTTGTTTTTTTGATGATTTAAATAACATAAAACCAATAATAAATAAAGAAACTCCAGCTGCATAAAAATAATATTTCATAGATGATATCGCAGAATGGTTTAGCAATATGAAAATTGTAATTATCGCAAGAATAATTAGAAAAATAGACAGTTTTTTGGTGTTTTTTTCACCATAAGCAACAGGAAAAGTTTTATAATTACTAGCTACTGCACCTTTCATATTTTCTAAATCTTTCACCAATTCACGAACCATAATAACTAAGAATAAAAAAAAAGCATGAACAAAAATGATCTTAGAAAAATTTCTGAAGTAAACAAAAGTGACAAAAAAAGGTAATATGGTAAGTAGTGTAGCAGAGATTAAACCTGTTAAAGGATAACGTTTTAATTTGTGAGAATAAAACCAAATACTAAATATATATGTTGAAAAAAACAAGGCTGCTTTCCATGAAACCAGAAAACCAACCAAAAATCCAATAAAATTTAAAAAGAAATAAATAGATAATTTGGTTTCTTGCTTCACATAATTATCTAATCCAGACTTAATAGGTCTATTGATTATATCTGCCTTAACATCATAAAAATTATTAATTATATAACCACCTGCTACTACGCAAACAGTTGAAAATACAACAAACAATAGATGCAAATCAAAGACGACAGTTGTTATTGATTTTTTTGGGGAAAAAATATAAATTGATACAAGATATTGAGCAATTACAAGTACCAATATGTTATAACCTCTCACTACTGAAAGTAAGCTGAAAAATTTATAAAATAGTGAAGTTTTATTTACACCCTTCATAAGCGAAGAATTTAAAATCTGTAGACCAATTCTAATTTATAGTCTTTTAAAGAATTTTTAGCTTTTTCATAATCTTGTGCAAAGCCAAGGATATAGCCTCCACCACCAGAACCACATAATTTGAGATAATAGTCATTGGTTTTGATTCCTTTTTCCCAAATTTTATGAAATGCCATTGGAATCATTGGTTTAAAATTGGCAAGAACTACTTTAGATAAATTCTTGACGTTGCCAAATAATGAGTTTATATTTCCATGAAGAAAATCATCGATGCAGGCATCTGTGTAGGATACAAATTCCTCGTTTAGCATTTTTCTAAACCCTTCATTCTTCATCTTATTCATAAAAATACTGACCATCGGTTCAGTTTCACCTACTTGTTCAGAATCTAGCAAAAAAACTGCTCCTTTTCCTTCTTTTTGTGATGGAATACCAGCTGGTTCAATATTTGTTTTTGAATTAATTAATATAGGTAAGCTTAAATAACTATTTAATGGATCTAAACCAGAGCTTTTCCCATGAAAAAAAGATTCCATGAATGAAAAAATTTCTTTTAATTTCAATAATTTATCTCTAGTTAAATTTTCTAGTATTGTAATTTTATCGTTAGCGTATTGATCATAAATTGAAGCTACTAAAGCCCCAGAACTCCCTACACCATAACCTTGAGGTATGGAAGAATCAAAATACATACCTGAGTCAATATCGTTTTTGAAAGAGGTGAAATCAAAACTTACAAGTTTTGTAGAATTTGCTATTAAATAATTGTAGAGCTTTATTAAATTTTGATTTGATTTTTGGGCTTCCCCAGAAAGTTTAGTGGAAGATTTTAATGCCCCTTTGTAAGAACTGAAGGGTATTGCTAGACCTTTTGAATCTTTTATGATGCCATATTCTCCAAAGAGCAAAATTTTAGCATAAAACAAAGGACCTTTCATAGGGTGTAATTTTTTAACAAATATACAATAAAATTAATTTTGATTAGGATAGTACACATCACGGTAAAAAGTTGTCCATTCTCCAACTTTCTTATCATTCCTATACTTCCCTTTTGTTTTGATTTTTCCTGTCTTATAATATATTTTCCAGGCTCTTTGTTTAAACCCCTCTCCATAAACACCTTCAACTTTTACTTCACCTGTTGGGTAATATTCTTTATATGGGCCATCTAAGAGGCCATTCTTATATTTTTCTTTTTTTGAAATAGAGCCATCAGGATAAAAATAAGTCACAAACCCTTTAAATACTTCTTTATTAGCAACATGAAACTCCGCTTTACCTTCTCTGTACTTTGTTCCATTTTTATAAAAATCAACAATCAAATAAACGTTTCTCTTTTTCTCAGGAAATGGTCTGTAGAATTTACCATTATCTTGAGTTACTTGATTGTGGTTTTCATCTAACCAAACAACACCTTGAGAAAACGATAAAAAAAGAAATGAAATAAGCACAAGAGTACTTAAAACAGAAAATTTAGAAAGTAAGGTCTTCATATATAAACTATAATTTAATGGCTCCCAAACCTACAGTATCACAAATATAATGATTTTTTTGACAGAACTTAGAAAGCTCATTATCAATAAATTGAGCTATAGTTTCGGATTCATTAGCTGGATACAAAACATGAACATTAGCACCAGCATCTAGAGTGAAACACACCTTACTCCCTGTTTTATTTCTATACTTCCAAATAGTATTGATTATTTCTAAGGTATTTGGTTTCATTAAAATAAAATATGGATTGCTTGTTAGCATCATAGCGTGCAAACTGAGAGCTTCACTTTCTACCAAATTTATAAAAGAGTTTATATCTCCGTTTTGTAAAATTTTAGAAATTTTTGCCAAATTTTCATTGGCTTGATCAAATCTTTGTGATGCAAATGGATGATTGTGCATTAAATCATGACCTACTGTGCTGCTCACTTGCTTTTCTCCTTTGTCTACCAATAAAATTGCATCCTGATAGTTTTTAAAAACTTCATGAACTTCATAAGGAAACGGCACACCAAATAAATCTGAACTCCCTTTAATGGCCGGATGGTTTCCCCAAACCACCAATGGGCCTTCTATACTCCTACTGGCACTTCCAGATCCTAGACGCGCCAAGAAAGATGCTTTTTTGTTTATAAATTCATCTGTTAACTCAACAGAACTTAACGATCTCTCTAAACTCATTAAACACATAGCAATAGCACTCATACCGCTTGCTGAAGAAGCAATACCACTACTATGAGGGAAAGAATTCTCTGAATGTATTACCATAGTATAAGTTGTTAAGTATGGGCAATATTCTAGAATTCTTTCAAAGAACTTCGCAATTTTTGGTTTAAAATCTTCTTTCTTTTTCCCTTCAAAAAACAACTCAAAGTTAATTTCATTAT
>JABAZK010000060.1 GCA_018608485.1 Flavobacteriaceae bacterium
GCATGCAGAAGTAATTCAAGTTACCTATGATGAAAACATCATTTCTTATGAGTCTATTTTAATTATCTTCATGACTACGCATGATCCAACTCAACTGAATCGGCAAGGAGCAGATGTTGGGACACAATACCGCTCTGTTATTTATTATCACAATGAACAACAAGAGGAAATTGCACAGACAGTCATTAATGCATTAACTCCTGTTTATAATGAAAAAATAGTGACTGAAATTAGTCCTTTATCAATCTTCTATGAGGCAGAAAAAGAACACCAAGCCTATTATAAAAACAATCAAAATTCTGGCTATTGTTCATTTGTAATCAATCCAAAATTGCAAAAACTAAGAACAATGCATGCAGATAAGTTAATAGATTAAATAAATTACATTCTGAAACTAAACATTACAAATAAATTTACTGATCAATTACCTGGAGATCCTATTCAAGAAAATTCTAGACGCCAAGTAACAGAGGCTGCCTTTTCTTTTGTGAAACCAATTAAAACGTCCAATCCTAGATTACTTCATGTGTCTAGTGAAATGTCTAAAGAACTTGGGTTTTCTAATCAAGATATTCAATCAAACCAATTTTTAGAGATAATTACTGGCAACAGCATTATAGAAAATTCAAAACCATTTGCGATGTGCTACGCTGGCCATCAATTTGGAAATTGGGCCGGTCAATTAGGTGATGGAAGAGCTATAAACTTAGGAGAAATTAAAAATTGGGCTTTACAACTCAAAGGAGCAGGTCCAACACCCTATTCTAGAACAGCAGATGGGTTGGCTGTGTTACGATCTTCCGTTAGAGAGTATTTATGCAGTGAAGCCATGCATCATCTTGGAGTTCCCACTACAAGAGCATTGTCTCTAAGTTTAACTGGAGACCAAGTGTTAAGAGATGTAATGTACAACGGAAACTCAGCTTATGAAAAGGGTGCTATTGTTTCTAGAGTTGCCAAGTCTTTTTTACGCTTTGGTAATTTTGAAATATTTGCTGCTAGAAATGATCTTAAAAATTTAAAAATATTAACAGACTACACCATCCTTCATCATTTTTCTCATTTAGGTAATCCATGCAAAGAAGTGTACCTAAAATTCTTTCAAGAAGTAACTAACAAGACCTTAGAAATGATAGTTCATTGGCAACGAGTAGGTTTTGTTCATGGAGTGATGAATACAGATAATATGTCTATACTAGGTCTTACTATTGATTATGGACCTTATGGATGGCTTGAAGGTTTTGATCTTGGATGGACACCAAATACCACTGACAAGAAGCACAAAAGGTATCGTTATGGAAACCAGCCGACTATTGGATTATGGAATCTATATCAATTAGCCAATGCACTATACCCTTTAATTGATGAAGCTGCCCCTTTGGAAGAAATTCTAGAAAGATATCAACGAGATTTTAAGACAGAATCATTACATATGATGCGCTCAAAGTTAGGATTAACCTTAGCTAAAAAAAATGATTTATTATTAATTGAGTCTTTAGAAAAAAATCTACAGGCATCCGAAACAGACATGATAATTTTCTTCAGAAAGTTGAGTGATTTTAAAAAAGAATTTCCTGAACAAGGAATTAAATTGGTAGAAAATGCTTTTTATAAAATAGATGAAATACATGACAATCTTTTAAACAATTGGCAACAGTGGTTTTCTGAATATGCAAAACGATTAAAGGAAGAGCCTATTCCTTTTAGTGAGCGTCAGAAAAAGATGAACAAAGTAAACCCAAAATATGTACTTCGAAATTATATGGCTCAATTAGCCATTGATAAAGTAGAGACCAATGATTCATCACTAATTGAAGAGTTGTATCAAATTCTGAAAAAACCTTACGAAGAACAACCTGAATTTGAACACTGGTTTGCTAAAAGACCAGAATGGGCAAGACATAAGGTAGGTTGCTCGATGCTATCGTGTAGCTCTTAACTTTACACAAGATCAAAATTTTTTTTTTGGTTAACTTACCAGCTTCCAGAGGCACCTCCACCTCCAAAGCTTCCGCCTCCAAATCCACCACCAAATCCACCACTACCAAAGCTACCTCCTGAAGAACCTCCGCTTCCAAATCCGCCACTTCTACCCATACTACTTAAGATGAGTATATCTAACAATGCTCCTGAACTAGATTTTCTTCCTCCGTTTCTTCCTCCTCTATTTCTAAAAATAAAAAATAAAAATACCATGACTATAAAAGGAATAACACCAGAAAAACCTGACCCTTTATTCTTTCTTTTTGGTTTTCTAGTTTCTTTAAACTCACCTGATAAAACCTCAAAAATTCCATCGGTCCCTTTATCCAAACCTTTATAGTAATTCCCTCGTTTAAATTCAGGAATAATTCTAGATTGTATAATTCGTTTAGACATTAAGTCTGTTAGGCTTGCTTCGATACCTCTTCCCGTTTGAATGGCAACTTTTCGATCATCTTTAGACATCATTAAAATAACACCATTGTCTTTCCCTTTTTGACCAATTTTCCACTTTTCTGCCCAATTGGCTGCTAGATAATTAATATCCTCTCCCTTTAACGAATTAATAATAATTAAAACAATTTGGGTAGAAGTAGAATCTGAATATCTGAGTAATTTTTGTTCTAATCTTCTTGCTTCAGAAGAAGAAAGTAGTTTAGAATAATCATAAACACTAGTTTGTTTATTTGGAGTGGCGGGAATTTTATATTGTGCTAGACTACTACCTATAAAGAAAAGTCCAAAAAATACAACTAATAAGATGTTTTTCATGAGCTTTTAGAGATTTCGTTAGATAATTCATCGATGTCATCGGCCTCATATGGGAAATGAGTTTTTAATTCATGTCCAGCTTTTAAAATTCCATCTACCAATCCTTGTTTGAAATTTCCTTTCCTAAAATAATCTTGCATCATTTCTTTAGTATTATCCCAAAAATCATCTGTTACTTTATCATTGATTCCTTGATCACCAAGAATCACAAACTTATGGTCATTAACAGCCACGTAAAAAAGAACCCCATTTCTTAGTTCAGTTTTATGCATTTTTAACTCAGCAAAAACCTTGAGTGCATGTTCGTAATGATCCTCATCTGTGTGAGCCTCTATATGAACTCGAATTTCTCCTGAAGTATTAGTTTCTGCCTCTTTGATTGCATTTACAACTGCTTCCTCGTCTTGAGATGATAAAAAAGAATCTTGTTGAGACATTACTCTTTATTGTTAAAATCAAAGTTTACTTCTACTGCATTTTCTGAGCCAGGTGAAGAAGAATACAAGTCCATTCCTTCAAAACCAAATACACCTGCTAAAAGACTGTTTGGAAAAACTTTAATATGTTTATTATATTGATTTACTTTTCCGTTAAACCGATCTCTTTCCATTTTAATCCGATTTTCTGTACCCTCTAATTGATTTTGTAATTCTAAAAAGTTTTGATTTGATTTTAAATCAGGATATTTCTCAACTACTACTAGTAATTTTGATAATGCACTTGATAAGCCAGACTGAGCTTGTTGAAACTGAGCTA
>JABAZK010000076.1 GCA_018608485.1 Flavobacteriaceae bacterium
TATTTATCTAAAATTTTCATCTAATCTATTAAGTAATCTAATGTTTCATATTTTAACCTATTAAAATTAAATAATTCATCAGTAATATTTTGATCACTTTTAAATTTGTTGATAGTTAAAATAGTTTTTGTACCATTTTCTCCAAATTGAACTAATTGATAAATATGTTTTGATGTAACCTCTATACCTAAAACAACTTTAATTATTTCGGAATTTGTATCAATAGGAGTTAATTCAATGAACTGTATTTTACGATTTTTTATAGTAGATAAGTTACTTAATTTATGCTCGTAACCCTCCTCGTAAAATGTAAGTAATTTAGATGGATATATAAACCCTTCATCTTCGCTTAAATCTTCATCATTTATTGTAATTTCTTTTTCATCATGATTTATGACGTATAATTTAGCGCCATCAAAAATAAAATTATTTCCTAGGTAGAGTAAGTTATATTTATCTCCCTGTAAATAAATCTCTCCTTTTATTGGTAATTCGTCATTTTCTTTAATCCCTGCTTCTTCATTTACTAAAGAGGTGCTAAAATTTAAATGCATGTTTTTGTAAGCTTTCATTTTTGAAGAAACTTCGTCTAATAATTGCTTAGAGTTATTAATTTGCTGGGAATTTGCAGCTATGCTAAAGAAAGCTGTAACAATAATTAGTAATCCTTGTTTGAGTTTATGCATTTTTTTCATTTTCTAATAGCTGATCCAGCGCAATTAAATCTGTTACTAATACTTGTCTAGCTTTGCTGCCCTCAAAGTGGCCAACAATACCAGCAGCTTCTAATTGATCTATTAATCTACCAGCTCTATTGTAGCCTAATTTTAATTTCCTCTGTAAAAGTGAAGCAGAGCCTTGTTGTGCTATTACAATAACTTCTGCAGCTTCTCTAAATAATTTATCTCTGTCTGAAATATCTATATCAAGACTTGTGCCACCTTCTTCACCGATGTATTCGGGTAGTAAATGTGCATTTGGGTAAGCTCTTTGAGATCCAATAAAATCGGTAATTTTTGAAACCTCAGGTGTGTCTACAAAGGCACATTGAATTCTTTCAATTTCGTTTCCAGCTGTGTATAGTAAATCGCCACGTCCAATTAATTGATCTGCTCCACCAGCGTCTAAGATTGTTCTTGAGTCAATTTTTGAGGTAACTCTAAAAGCTATCCTAGCAGGGAAATTTGCCTTTATAATACCTGTAATAACGTTTACTGACGGTCTTTGTGTAGCAACTATTAAATGAATTCCAATGGCTCTAGCCAATTGAGCTAATCTAGCAATGGGAGTCTCTACTTCCTTACCTGCGGTCATTATTAGATCTGCAAATTCATCAATAACTAAAACAATATAAGGTAAGAATTGATGTCCATCATTGGGATTTAATTTTCGAGCTTTGAATTTAGTATTATATTCCTTAATGTTTCGAACCATAGCAGATTTTAATAAATCATATCTATTATCCATTTCAATACATAAAGAATTTAAGGTATTAACTACTTTAGTTGTGTCGGTAATTATAGCTTCGTCTGTATCTGGTAATTTTGCTAAGTAATGACGTTCAATTTTATTAAATAAGGTTAATTCAACTTTTTTTGGATCTACCAAAACAAATTTTACTTCAGCAGGGTGTTTTCTATAAAGTAATGATGTAAGTACTGCATTTAAACCAACAGATTTCCCTTGCCCTGTAGCACCTGCCATCAGTAAATGGGGCATTTTTGCTAAATCAACTACAAAGGTCTCATTAGATATCGTTTTTCCTAGTGCAATAGGAAGCTCCATTTTTGATTCTTGAAATCTCTTAGAAGCTATTACTGAATGCATGGAGACTATTGTAGACTTTTTATTTGGCACTTCTATACCAATAGTTCCTTTACCTGGGATGGGGGCAATGATACGTATTCCAAGAGCCGATAATGACAATGCAATATCATCCTCTAAATTTTTAATTTTTGAAATTCTAATACCAGCTTCAGGAACAATTTCGTATAATGTTATTGTAGGTCCTACGGTGGCTTTAATCTGGGCTATACCAATTTTATAATTTTTTAAAGTATCTACAATTTTATTTTTATTTTGTTCAAGCTCCTCAGGATCAACAGAAATACTTTCGTTGTACTGTTTTAGTAAGTTTAGAGTTGGGAACTTATAATTCGCTAGTTCTAATGTAGGATCAAATTCTCCAAAATCTTCAACAAGCTTTTTTGATAAATTTTCAGTAACATTTTCTTCTTCGGTAATTTCTGTGACATCTATGTCTACTGTTTTGTCTTCTTTTTTTGATACGGATAGAGTAGGCTCCTCAGTTTCAATTGGAGAGACATCACTTGTTTTTTTTACGTTTGAATGGTTCTGAATGGTAGGCTTAAGATTTTCTAAAGATAATTCAAATTCAGATTTTACTTCAATTTCTTCTGTAGTTTCTTCCTTTGTTGTTTGGGGTTTTACATTTTCATGGTTATCATTACTAACTTCTGGCTTTTTAGATTTAATTCTATTCAAGATGATTTCTGGAGTAATTTTAAATCGAATGGTAATATATGCAGTAAGTAAAAAGAACAAAATAATACCTAATCCAGTTTTTCCAATAAACAATTGAAGGTATTCGTTGACCTCATAGCCTATTGTACCAGATAAAATATTAGATGAAGTTTCAAAGAAACCAAATGTAACAGAAATCCACAACATAGATAATAATCCCCAATTGTATGACGAAATTACTTTAGAGAGCTTAGTCCTAAACAACCAAAAAAGACCTGATATAAGCAACAAATAAGGAATTATAAAAGCTCCTATACCAACACCCTTGTATATAAATAAATTACTGAGAATAGCACCAACTTTTCCAAGTAAATTTTCTCCTTTAGCATTTAAGTTTGTAAATTCATTTATAATACTTAAATCTTGTTGCCAATGAAAAAAGAAGGAGATGAATGCAACAAAAAGAAATAAAGAAAACAATATTAAAAAAGAACCTATTACTGTTTGAAGTTGTCTATTTTTAAAAAAAGCCACAACAGAGTTAGATCTTGAATGATTTTTACTTGTAGCATTTTTTGTCTTTCTAGCCATTTAAAAATATGAGTATTTAAAGAGTAAATATAAGTATTTAGTTAGAAAAGTAAAGTAATTTTAGGAATGTATATGATACCAGCAATAATCAAAGAAATGATAGCTGCTATTCCTGAAGAGCCAGCAGATACATCTTTAATAAAACCAATTTTTTCATGATATTCTGGATGAATAAAGTCAGCAAGTTTTTCTATACCAGTATTTAATGATTCGGCTACTAGAACTAAACCAATCGCTAAAGTTTGTAAAATCCACTCTGTAGAGTTAATTTGAAAATAAATCCCAGCTAAAGAAACTAAGATAGCTATAAATAATTGTGCCTTAATACTACTTTCAGTAGTGATTAAAAACCAAATACCACGAAATGAGAATTTAATACTTCTAATACGTTCAATAATAAAATTATCTTTTGGATTTTTCACTTTGTAATTATTGAATGGCGGCTAATGCTTTTTCATAATCTGGTTCATTCGCAATCTCAGGTACCTGCTCAGAGTAGGATATTTTCCCATCTGGATTAATTATAATTACTGCTCTAGAGTGTAAATTTGCCATTGGACCATCTTGAATCTCGATACCATAAGTTTTTCCAAAATCACCATTTGAAAAGTCAGATAACATGATAACGTTGTCTAGGCCCTCAGCACCGCAAAAACGATTTTGGGCAAAAGGTAAATCTCTAGAAATACACAAAACTTTTGTGTTTTTTATTGTTGATGCAGATTTATTAAAAGATCTTACAGAGGTAGCACAGGTTCCAGTGTCTACACTTGGAAAAATATTTAAAAGCAATGTTGATCCATGAAAATCAGACAAAGATTTAATCGATAGATCTGTTGCTGTTAGTTGAAAATCAGGTGCTTTTGTTCCATTTTTAGGGATTTCTCCAATAGTTGTGACTGGTGTTCCTCCTAGTGTGATTTTTGTCATTTTATATGTTTTTTTTATAATGTAAAAGTAATAGATTATAGCTAGTAAATTTGTTTCAATTTAGTTAATTATTACCAGATTTATTATAATATCTTCGTGGCTTTATTTTTAGATACATGAATCTAAGTATATACACAAAAGAGTTTAGTTATAACTGGAATCTGGCTTCACCTGTTATGTTAGGTATGCTTGGTCATACTTTTGTGAGTTTTGTAGATAATATAATGGTTGGTCAGTTAGGAACTGCTGAATTGGCAGCAGTTTCATTAGGTAATAGTTTTATGTTTGTAGCTATGTCTATAGGAATCGGTTTTTCTACCGCTATAACACCGTTAATAGCTGAAGCAGATTCTTCAAATAATTTTTCAAAAGTAAAATCTACTTTTAAACATGGCTTATTTTTATGTACTGTTATTGGAATTAGTATGTTTTTATTATTGTACTTTTCTAAATCAATATTGCATAGCAATTTCTTAGATCAACCAAAGGAAGTAGTGGCTCTTGCTATTCCATACCTTGATTTAGTTGCTTTTTCACTGATTCCATTAATTATCTTTCAGGCTTTTAAACAGTTTAGTGATGGTTTATCCATGACTAAATATCCTATGTACGCAACAATCATTGCAAATATTGTAAATATAATTCTCAACTATATTTTTATTTTTGGAAAATTTGGATTACCAGCTTATGGGATTATTGGTGCTGCCTATGGCACGTTAATTTCTCGTTTTATTATGGTTATTTATTTGTGGTTTTTACTGGCAAATAAGGAACGTTCTAAGAGATTTGTAACGAACATTAAAATTCTAGTATTAGAAAGTACTATGCTCAAAAAAATTACAAGTTTAGGAGCTCCAAGTGCCATGCAAATGTTTTTTGAAATTGTAATTTTTACTGCAGCTATTTGGCTTAGTGGTTTGTTAGGGAAAAACCCTCAAGCAGCAAATCAGATAGCCTTAAATTTATCTTCAATGACGTTTATGGTTGCTATGGGATTGGGTGTAGCCGCCATGATAAGAGTTGGAAATCAGAAAGGATTATTAAAATTTAAAGAATTACGAAGAATCGCTTTATCAATTTTTCTATTTGCAGTAATCTTAGCCGTAGCTTTTGCAATTTTATTTTTGATTTTTAGATTTCAGTTGCCCAAGATATATGTAGATTTATCAGATGTTTCAAATTTGAATGATAGTATTGAGGTTGTAAATATTGCGGCGAAGCTACTATTAATTGCTGCTATATTTCAAATTAGTGATAGTATACAAGTTGTAGTTTTAGGAGCTTTACGTGGATTACAAGATGTTAATATTCCTACACTAATTACATTTGTTTCTTATTGGATTATAGGTTTTCCTGTAAGCTATTTCCTAGGAAAAGAGAATATATTAGGCAGCGTAGGAATTTGGATCGGTTTGTTGGCTGGATTATCTTCTGCATCTATTTTATTATATCTTCGCTTTAATTATTTAACTTTAAAATTGATAAAAACAAAAGAACATGGAATTACCTAAATTTTTATTAGCAGATAACAATAATTTTCCTGAAGATATTTTTGTTCTTCACACTGAATTCCCTCGTTTTTTAATCAATTTAAAAGACGACGAAATAGAGTGGTTTGAGGATTTATCTGGAGAAAGAGAAGACGATATAACTGATGAAGTTTCTAATCTAATTGAGTCTGCCTCTAAATTTTATGATGAACAAGTAAAAAGTTATGACTAATCTTAAAGTTAAATTTCTGCAACAAACTCTAAAAAAACTTCTTTGTGAAGTGCAAGGTTTACACTAGGAGATACAGATACGCGAACTATATAGTCTTTATCACCTTCTTTAGTAGTTCCTTGAGTTGATGTAGCTGGGATAGTCCAATAACAGCCTCTAAGTTGTCCATAACTCACACAAAATTTACTTTCATTTGGTATTTGGGTAATCATTAGATTAATTAATCTAAGATTTAGTTTTCTCTTATATTTTTCTCTCTCTTCATCTGTCTCTCCTTTTGTTGGAAGATCTAAAGAAAATACAGAGGGTTTAAATGACAATAAAGCTAGCTCATCTGTCACAAAATTTATTTTTGCATCTGGTAAATTTTTTGAGATAAAATTCACAAATTCAAGTGTATTATCGTAAGCTTTGTCAATACGATTATTCATCGATGGTAATTGATTAGCTAAAATTTTATATTGTTCTGCTGTAGCTTCATTATCACACAATAAAAGATGTTTCTCAATTTTAGACAGTAATAAAGTTGTCATTTCATTACCAACACAGTATCCAGCCGTGCAAAGTCCTCCACTAGGAAATTTAGAACCACTTGCATAAGAAATAGCTCTTACACTGGAAAGTACCTCATCATCTCCAAAAAAATGAACATTAGGACAAAATGTTTGATCTAAAATAAAGACAGCATCATTGGCTATCGTTCCAGAAGCTGTAGTCCGTTTTTTTTCTAAAACAGTTTTTAAACTTGGTAAGTCTGGCACTTCTACTCTTGGATTTGTAGGTATTTCAGCTATGATATATGGGATAGCATCCTCATACGCAATAGTATCTAAAATAAGATCTATACTTTTAACCATATCATTATTTCTATCTACAGGTAAATCAACAATTTCAACATTTTTTATGCAATCAGCAACTCGTCTAGCTTGGTCATTAGTACCTCCATAACAGTTGGGTGGTACAATAAATTTAATGGGTTTTTCTTTATAATTTTCTTTGGCATCCTCAATTAGCCCCATCATGATAGCATATTGAATAGAAAGACCACTCGAGCCTACTATTGGCTTAGACTTGGTATTGGTAATATTAGAAATTAAATCTTGAACAGTTGTTTTATTTATTTGATCAACATTTGAAAATGATAAGTGAGAACCATCAACTAGGGACTTTAAAATTAAATGGCAGTTTATAGGTGTCATGGCAATAGTCTCTCTTCTTCTAACATGTTGAATTTTTTTGTTATAATGATTATTAGTTTCATTACTCACAATTAGAATACTACCAAGATTTAAATAAGTTTTAATTATAAAATCTGAATCAAGGTCTTTTAAATGATTTTCTGATTTATCATTTTGTATAATTGTAATGGTAATTCCCTCAAAATCAGTATTTTTTGATAATTTATCAGCATTCACTAACTCAAATTCATAACCATAAACCTCCCTGATAGTATATTCATCAAAAAAGGGTGGTAAGCTTCCTGAATAAATTATTTGAGTTTTTTTATTATCTAATAAGTTTGCTCTAAGAATAGCTAAAATAGGTATTGTTTGAGATGAAAAGCTTATAACATTCTGTGATTTTTTATCGAATAAATTAGCTATTGTCCATTCCAATATACATGATAGGGGATGACCTAGCCTAATGTAATCGTATGCTGTAGGTAGTTTTTTTAAAGAAGATTCGCTAGAATTTTTATTATTATATAATTCATTAAATTGTTCTAAAAATTCTTTTTTTGCTAATCGCTCATTATAAATATCTAACCTATGAGTTGTACTATATAACCAATCTGAAGGTAAATTCTCTAAAACAGAAGTAAGATAATTAAGTATTTTCATGGGAATGTTATTTTTTTGATTTTTCAACAAATTCTAATTTGTCAAAGGATGCCTCAGTTGTGAAAATTCCGTAATTAATAAAAGCTTTATTTTTTTCAATTTTTTCAATGGTACCAACTGCATTGCCATCTACTAATCTTACCCTGTCATTAATCTTAAAAATATATTCAGATTTAGCTTTAGCAATTTTTATTGCTTGTTCATTTTTTACTTTTCTTACTTCTTTTACTTTTTGAAGAACCTCTTTTTCAACTTTTTGAATTATTTCTTGTAGATTTTTTTCTACTAGCTTGGCTTGTTTTTTCTGTGATTTAGTTTTTTGATTTAATGGATTTTTTTTAGCATATTTTACTTTTTCATCTGCTACCCACTTGTTAAAACTAGTTGTTAATTCTTTTTTATTGTTAGTTTGTAGATATTTATTCAATAATTCATTGGTTTTTCTGCCCATAGACAACATTTTTTGATTTTTGTCGTATAGTTCCTGAAAACCAGCTAGTTTTGCCTGAATTTTTTCTTCTTTTTCTTTTAAATTATCAATATGTTGCTGACCTTTAGATTTTTGTTTTTCTAAATTATCAGATTTCTTTCTTAAACTATTTCTTTCTTTTTGTAGCTTGGAAATGGTTTTATCCAAGCGTATCTTTTCTGTTTCAACACGTTTTTTAGCCTTATTAATTAAACTAAAGGGAATACCATTTTTCTCTGCTACTTCAAAAGTAAAAGAACTTCCTGCTTGGCCAACGAATAATTTATACAACGGTTCTAGCGTTCTTTCATTAAACTGCATGTTAGCATTGGTTACATTATCCAATTCATTTGCCAATACTTTTAAATTAGAATAGTGCGTTGTAATTATTCCAAAGGCTTTTTTATGATAAAATTCTTCCAAGAAAATTTCTGCTAATGCTCCTCCTAATTCAGGATCACTACCTGTACCAAATTCATCAATTAAAAACAAAGTGTTTTCATTGCAATTTCTCAAAAAATATCGCATATTTTTTAATCGATAACTATATGTGCTTAACTGATTTTCAATTGATTGATTGTCTCCAATATCAGTCAAGATAGTATCAAAAATTGTTGTTTCACTTCTTTCATCTACGGGTATTAAAATACCACTTTGTAACATAATTTGAAGCAATCCTATAGTCTTTAAGGTAATGCTTTTTCCACCTGCATTAGGTCCAGAGATAACAATAATCTGTTGTTTATCATTTAGTTCTATGGTTTGTGGTACGATCTCTAATTTTTCTTCTTTATTATTTACATAAAGAATAGGGTGGAAGGCGTTTTTAAAATAAACTCTTTTTGTTTTTTTAATTTTCGGAAGAATTCCGTTAATAGAATAAGCGTATTTAGCTTTAGAACCTATTACATCCAAATGGGTTAAATACATTAAGTATGATTCAATTAATGGAGCATAAGGTCTTATAAAACTACTTAAAGTCTTAAGGATTCTAATTACTTCTTGTTTTTCCTCATATTCTAGATTTTGTAATTCTCTTTGATAGGCTAATGTGGCTTGTGGAGCTATGTATACTATATTCCCAGATTTTGAGGACCCTAACAAACTACCAGAAACTTTTTTTCTGTTCATTGCTAAAACTGCTAGAACACGATGATTATCAATAATTGACTCTTTTATGTCATCTAGATAACCAGCTGCTTTTGCCCTATTTAAAGCACTTGTAAAACTTTGTCCAATTTTACCTTGTAAACCAGTAATACTCCTTCTAATTTTCCTTAATTCTGGAGAAGCATTGTCTACAATTTCTCCATAATTGCTTACTATTTTTTTAATGTCATCTATGATGTCTTGAATAAAAGTAATTTGTTCACTAAATTCAAAAAGACTTGGATAATAGCTGTTAAATTTGTTAAAATATCTTTTTAGTTCTTTTATGGAAGTTGTTACAGTAGCAATTTTAAGAAAACTTTCAGGCTCTATATAACTATCTTCAATACTTAGCCTTTTTATTTGTTCGTAAATATTATCAAATCCATGGTTAGGAATTCTATTATCACTCTCAAATGATGAAATATATTCGTTTACAAAGTTCAATTCTTGAAGCAGTTGTTTTTTATTTGAAAAAGGCAGGGTCTCTAAAACTTTTCTTTTTCCTAGCTCTGAAATACTAAACTCAGCAACTTGTTGAATAACCGTTGTAAATTCAAGATCTTGTAATGCTTTATCAGAAATATGTATACTCAAACTTATATATTTGTTTTAACAAAAATAACAAACAATGAACACTAATATTGATGAAAGCTGGAAAAATATCCTTCAATCAGAGTTTGAAAAGGACTCGTTCAAGAGTTTAACTAAATTTATTAAATCTGAGTATCAAAATCATCAGTGTTACCCTGAAGCGAAAAATGTTTTTGCTGCATTTAATCTTTGTAATTATTTAGAGTTAAAGGTTGTAATTATTGGACAAGATCCATATCATGGAAAAGGTCAAGCAAATGGGCTGTGTTTTTCTGTGTCAGATGGTATATCTCATCCACCTTCTCTAAAAAACATCATCAAAGAAATGAAATCAGATATTGGTCATATAGAAACCGATAATGGTAATTTTTCGACTTTGGCTAAACAAGGGGTTTTACTGCTAAATGCTACTTTAACAGTAAGAGAAAATGAGCCAGGTAGTCATCAAAATATGGGATGGGAAAAATTAACTGATGGAGTTATTGAGCATATTTCTAAAGAAAAAGATCAGATTGTTTTTCTTTTGTGGGGAAAGTTTGCTGAAAGTAAACTAAAACTCATTGATAGCTGTAAACATAAAATTTTTGTGGCTCCTCATCCTTCTCCTCTAGGAGCATGGAGAGGTTGGTTTGGTAGTAAACACTTCTCTAAAACAAATAATTATCTAGAAAAGAATAATAAACAAATTATTAATTGGTGAGAAATTAGTTATAGTCAATTGAATTTACATAACCTAAACTATTAATATTGAGTTGCTAGATATAGTAGATGATGGTAATTGATTTATTTTGATATAATTTTCTGCTAAACCACATGGGCTTGATGTACTTCTGCATGAAGAAAAACTCATTAAACATATTAAAGTAACAAAGATGTATATGATTTTTTTCATAAATAAAATTTTAGGACGTCATAAAAGTACTGTTTTTTTTTCAAATTCAATTTTACATATTTGATATTACTGCAGAAATTAGCTAGTCATTTTATCGAGTGTGTAATTGATCAAATTTGCTATAACTTTATCTGGGTTTTTACTAAACGTACCATTTGCTCTATTAGCAATGATTGCATTCATTGAACAAGCATGATGACCAAGTAGTTTAGATAACCCATAAATGGCAGATGTTTCCATTTCTAAATTGGTAACTCTTTTACCATTAAAATTAAAAGAATCTATTTTGTTATTTAAATTAGAATCTTTAATTGGTAAACGTATTACTCTTCCTTGAGGCCCATAAAACCCCCCTGCAGTTGCTGTCATTCCTTTATAAATTATTTCAGAAGATATCCTATCCTCTAATGATTTACTGTTAGAAATCACCAATGGAAAGCATTTTTTCTCATCCCAATTTGTATGTTCAACAAAGGCATTTTCAATAATAGGGTGTGAAATAGTTTCTGTAATATAAGAGCGTAACATGCCATTGATATCTAGCGCATAGGTGCTAAGTAGAAAACTATCTAGTGGAATATCTTTTTGTAAAGAACCTGAAGTTCCAATCCTTATAATGTTAAGTGATGTATGATTTTTTTTAATTGTTCTAGTTTGTAAATTTATATTTACTAGAGCATCTAACTCATTTAAAATAATATCAATATTGTCTGCGCCAATTCCTGTTGAAATTACAGATATTCTCTTGTTTTTGTATGTTCCTGTAGTTGTTTTAAATTCTCTCTTATGAGTTGAAAATTCAATAGTGTCAAAGTGTTGGGTAACTTTATCCACTCTATCAGGGTCTCCAACAAAAATTAAATCGTTAGAAATATTTTCTGGTTTTAAGTTTAAATGATAAATACTACCGTCATCATTTAAAATTAGTTCTGAATCTTTCAATTTCATTTTGAGTAATAAATTTAAAATAGCTTAACCCCCAACACGTTTAACCGAAAAACCTTTTTCTTGCAATATCTTCATTATTTTATCTCTATAATCTCCTTGGATAATAATACTTTCATTTTTGAAACTCCCACCAACACTTAATGTTGTTTTTATTTCTTTTGCTAAAATTTTAAAATCTTTAACAGCCCCATTATAACCATCTATAATTGTAATTGGTTTTCCCTTTCGTTTTTCATATTTACAAAGAAGAGGGGTATCTTGTAACCATACATTAGAGCTAGCGCCTTGTTTAATTTCTTCTAGTACTTTATGATCTGGAAATAAATTTTTTAATTGATCTTTAATATCCATTAATTATTATTTTTTTAACCCTAACTCACGCAATCTTTCATTTAAAAATTCTCCAGCTGTAATGTCTTCAAACCTTTTTGGGTTATTTTTATCTATACATCCATTTAAAACATCTAATTTCATATCACTAATAGGATGGAGAAAAAATGGTATTGAGTATCTAGATGTTCCCCATAATTCCTTAGAAGGATTAGTCACTCTATGAATAGTAGATTTTAATTTATTATTACTGTGTCTAGATAGCATATCACCAACATTAATCATGATTTCGTCGGGTTCTGCAATAGCATCAATCCAGTCACCATTATGATTTTGTACTTGTAACCCTTTTCCTTGTGCACCCATTAATAATGTAATTAAATTAATATCTCCATGAGCTGCAGCTCTCACTGCATTTTTTGGCTCAGATTGGATAGGTGGATAGTGTATGGGTCTTAAAATACTATTTCCATTATATACATATTGGTCAAAATACGTTTCGTTTAGTTCTAGATGAATAGCTAAAGAACGTAAAACATATTTTGCAGTTTTTTCCAGCATTCTATAAGCTGTTCTACCAACTTCATTAAATTCTGGTAATTCGTCTACAAAAACATTTTTAGGGTATTCTAATTCTAGTTTAGGATTGTTATCAACATATTGACCAAAGTGCCAAAACTCTTTTAAATCTCCCTCTTTTCTGCCTTTAGCACTTTCTTTCCCAAAAGAAACATACCCACGCTGACCACCTATGCCAGGTATTTCGTATCTTTTTTTTATTTCTGTAGGTAAATCAAAAAATTTTTTGATTTGAGTATATAATTTATCTACTAGTGCATCGTCAAGAAAATGTCCTTTTAGAGCTACAAAACCAATATTTTCATAAGCTTGCCCTATTTCACTAATAAATTGTTGTTTTTTTGAGACGTCATCTGATAAAAAATCAGCTAAATTAATGCTGGGTATTTTATTCATTTTTTTTTCTTTTGAATGAGTTAATTTAGTAAAAATAAAGTTATTTCTTAGCAAAAGGGATTAAATATGAGATAGTATAATTAAATCCAAATCCTGTATTACTGTTATAAATACGATTAAATCCTGGTGCATAGTGAGTTTTAACGTTTCTGGGGTCACTGATATTTACCATAACTTTATATGAACCGCTAAAAGTAATAAAGATATTGTTGTATACCTCTGCTCTGAACCCCAGTTGTAGTTCAGACCAATGAGCTGTTAGTCCTTTTTGAGTAGATGGGTAATTATTAAATACTGGTGGCAAAATAGTATTTCCTGTATTAATTTGATAGCTGTTTAATGTCTGTTCAAAAGTTGCAAAACCATATCGAAAACCAATAAAAATTTCATTATTCATATCAAGCCAGTTATTATATGAATTGTAATTTACCCCCGCCTTTAAATAACTCCCTTTTGAAGTAGAGTTAGTGAAATCTTCATTTGTGGTAAATTCTTCGTTACCTAGTTCTGCAGCTATATACCATTTTTTAGAAATTCGATAATCACCTACTATTTCAATACCACTATTGTAATCTTGTAATATAGACCTTATGGGTTTACTGATGTCTACCCCCAATCTAAGACCATAATTTGTCTTATAAATTATACTATCCTTAGGTATTGAATCATTTGTTTGTTGAGCAGAGGCGCTCACAGTAATGATAAAAAAACAGATTTTAATGAAAGATTTGTAAATGTGCTGATGACTCATTATCTATTGTGGGTATTGTGATGGTATTTTCGAGAGTTTCAGTTAGTCCTATAATCCAATCATTTGAAACATCCGATGTGACAGTTACATTGTTAAAAATCGCTTTGAAACCACAAGACCTTGAAACAAATACTTCTTCAATTTCATAATTTATCGAGAGAATATCTTGATTGCCTTCTGAAGAAAAATTATAAATAATTTGATTGTTAGAGACGTCTAAAGGTATTACAATGGAATCAATACTCACATTTGAATAGATTTCGTCATATCCTTCAGGATTCACAGATAAATTCGACACCGTTTTAGTTTGGGTAATATTGGTTGAATTGTAAAAACGAACTATCATTTTTGGAGTGATAGGTTCAATACAAAAATCATCTTTTTCACAACTTGAATTAAGCATGAGCAAAAGCATTAAAAAAAAATAGTAATTTTTCATTGTATGATTACCTACTAAATATTTACTCTTCAATTTCAACAATCTTTTCCATGGCTTCTGCTAATTTAAAATCGAGTTCAGTTACCCCGCCAGCGTCATGTGTTGTTAATTTTATTTCCAAAATATTATAAACATTTTTCCACTCTGGGTGATGATGTAGTATTTCACATTCAAATGCTATCCTCATCATTGCACTCATGCAGTTTTTAAAACTATCAAATTCAAACTCTGAATGTAATGCATTTTCATAATAATCCCAATCAGGAAAATTTTCTAATTTTTTTTCAATTTCAAATTCTGTAAGTTTCTTCATCTAAAGTATATGCTTGTTTCAAAAGTACAACAATATTAAAAACATTAAATGATATCAAATATTATTTTTCTCAAATAAAACTACAGTTTCTATATGTGATGTATGTGGAAATTGATCCACTAAACTTATTTTTTTTATTTCATAACCGGAATTAATCAATTCTAAAGTATCTCTAGCTTGAGTTGCAGGATTACAAGAAACATAGACCATTCTATCAGCATTAATTGCAATGATTTTTTGGAGAGTTTTGGGAGCAATACCCGCTCGTGAAGGATCTAAAATAATCGTTCGAATTTTATTTTTATACTCTGGATGTTCGTATAAGAATTTACCAACGTCTGCAGTATAAAATTTTAATCCAGCAATGTTATTTCTTTTTACATTTTTTTCGGCATCTTTTATTGCAGAAGCTACAATATCTACACCAATAATTTTTGTATTAGTACTTTTAGATGCTAGAATTTGACCTATAGTTCCAGTACCACAAAACAAGTCCATAACTATTGAGTTATCTATGCTTTCTTTATTTTCAAGTGCGTAATCAAGCACTTTCAAATAAAGTTTTTCAGCAGATTTAGGATTTGTTTGAAAGAAACTTTTCATGCTAATTTCAAAATTTAATCCAAGTAATTCCTCCACAATTTTGTTTTCACCAGCAATTAATTTACTACTCCCTGATGTTGCCAATGTTCTGTCACCAGTTTCATCATTTATTGAATGAACTAAACCTGCAAAACGTTCTTTAAAAATATCTTGTAAAAATTCAGAAAAAGCATTTAAATCAAATTTATTTAAATCTTTAGAGGTTGTAACTAAATTAAATAATAGTCTGTTTGTTTTGTAGGACTTTCTTACAACAAAAAAACGAAAAAACCCTTCCCTTTTTGGTCCATGCCAGGGAGGTAGACAGCTAGCTTCGCAATATTTTCTAATAACTTTAATATTATCCTCAACCAATGTGTCAAACAAGCCAGAATCTTTATTAAGATTATCTCCCATCCACCAGACTCCTCTTCTTTTAAAACCTAAAGTGAAAATATCAACATCTGTTTTATTTATTCGATCATAACCTATAGCAGAAAAGCCATATTCCATTTTATTTCTGTAATGAAATACATTGGGCGAAGTTACCAATTCATCAAAAAGTTCCTCGATATTAGTCACTTTTCCAATTCGTTTGAAAAGAGATAAAGTACTTTCTTTCTTGTAGGCGTGTTGTAAATTAATTGGTAATTGAATATAAGGAGCACCAGGAATATCTTGATAAGGTACAGAGATCTCATCTTTAGAATTTTCTAAAACATCAATTAATTTACACTCAGCATAATTTTTGCTAGATTTTTTAACTTGGGCTTTTACCTTTTGTCCTGGAATTGTGTTTGGAACAAACACAACAAATACACCTTCTTCAGATCTAATTCTAGCAATTCCTTTTCCGCCATAGGCATAATCTTCAATTACTAATTCCAATATTTGACCTCTTTTTACAAATTTGTTTCGTTCTCTTCTAGGCATTTATTAAAAATAATGATGTTTGGCAAAATTAATAAAACATATCAATTATGTAGAAGATTACTCATAAAATTGATTGGATTAATTTGAATAATATTTCCTAAATTGCAGGCCCCAGGGATGATTTCTTTCCCACGCTGAATTTTCGAATCGTTCGAAAGGAAAAAGGTAGATAAGGAATGGTTATTTCACTCGTTAGAACGAGATTTAATTATTATGTTTTCTCTCTTATAAAGAGAAAAACAACGTTTTGTTTCAAACAATTCGTAAAACCTTAAATTTTTTTAAATGGCTATTTTAGAACAATTAACATCGCAAGAAGCGATAGATTTAGAAAACAAACATGGCGCCCACAACTACCACCCCCTTCCTGTGGTTTTAAATAGGGGTGAAGGTGTTTATGTATGGGATTTAGAAGGTAAAAAGTATTACGACTTCTTATCCGCTTATTCAGCAGTTAACCAGGGACATTGTCATCCTAAAATTGTCAATGCTATGGTGGACCAAGCCAAAACTTTGAGTTTAACTTCAAGAGCATTTTATAATGACGTATTAGGTTCCTATGAAAAATATGTAACTGAGTATTTTAATTTTGATAAGGTTTTACCCATGAATACTGGTGCTGAAGCTGTAGAGACTGCACTGAAGCTTTGTAGAAAATGGGCTTATGAGGTTAAAGGTATTGAAGAAAATAAAGCAGAAATTATTGTTTGTGAAAATAATTTTCACGGTAGAACTACCACTATTATTTCCTTTTCTAACGATCCAGTAGCTCGTAAAAATTTCGGCCCTTTTACCAACGGTTTTATTAAAATTGAATATGATAACTTATTAGCTTTGAGGGAGGCATTAGAAAATAATAAGAATGTAGCTGGTTTTCTAGTTGAACCCATCCAAGGTGAAGCTGGGGTTTATGTTCCATCTGAAGGATATTTATCAAGTGCTAAAGCACTATGTGAAGAATTTGGAGTTTTGTTTATTGCAGACGAAGTTCAAACTGGTATTGCTAGGACAGGTCGTTTATTAGCTACTTGCGGAAATTGTTCTTGTGAAGATAAAAATTGTTCTAAAAATCCGGATGTAAAACCTGATATCTTAATTCTTGGTAAAGCGTTAAGTGGTGGTGCATATCCTGTATCAGCAGTATTAGCCAATAATAATATTATGAATGTTATTAAACCTGGAAATCACGGATCTACTTTTGGAGGTAATCCAATAGCTTCAACAGTTGCAATAGCTGCTTTAGAAGTGGTTAGAGAAGAGGATTTAGCTGATAATGCATATAGGTTAGGTAAGATATTTAGAGATGAATTGTCTTTGTTTGCTAAAGATAACCATTTGATAAAAACAGTTAGAGGGAAAGGTCTCTTAAATGCAATTTTAATAAATGACACAGAAGAAAGTTCTACGGCTTGGGATATTTGTATTAAACTAAGAGATAATGGCTTACTAGCCAAACCTACCCATGGTAATATTATTAGATTTGCTCCCCCACTAGTGATGAATGAAAATGAACTAATGGAATGTGTTTCTATAATCAAGAAGACAATTTTAGATTTTAAAAAATAGCCAAAAAATAGCTCAAAAAGCCCTTTTTTACTAAATTAAATTATTCAACAAAACCTTTTAAAAATGAACCAAATTTTAAAGTTAAGTGTGTTAATAAGTATTATTTTTGCATCCGGATGTAAATCAGATAAACATATGAATTCAGTCGACTTGAAAGCGCCTAGTGCAGAAAAACAAGCAGAATCACTAACCATTCATAATTCAACTAGAATAGATAATTATTTTTGGATGCGTTTAACAGACGAACAAAAGACAGCAAAGAATAAAGACAACCAAACTCAAAAAGTTGAAGCATACCTAAATGCTGAAAATGAGTACTTTGACAAAGTAACAGCTTCAACAAATAAGTTTCAAAAAGAGCTTTTTGAGGAGATGAAAGGTAGAATAAAAGAAGATGACACTTCAGTTCCTTATTTTAGAAATAATTATTTTTACATAACTCGTTTTGAAAAGGGAAGTCAATATCCTATTTATTCTAGAAAAAACAAAAGCCTAGAATCAGATGAAGAAATTCTTTTTGATGTAAATCAAGAAGCTAAAGAGTATGAATATTTTCAATTAGGTGCTCTTAATGTTAGTCCTGATAACAAATTGGTAGCCTTTGCAACAGATACGGTAAGTAGAAGACAATACACCATCCAAATTAAACATTTAGAAACAGGGAAGTTATTAACTGATAAAATAGAAAATACTACAGGAGGATCTGTATGGTCAAATGATAATAAAACTCTTTTTTACACAAAAAAAGATCCATTAACACTCCGTAGTTCATCAATCTACAGACATGTACTAGGAACAGACGCCTCTGAAGACGTAGTAGTTTTTGAAGAAAAAGATGAAACGTACAGTACTTATGTATACAAGACTAAATCTCATAAATTTATTGTTATTGGTAGTTCAAGTACCTTGTCTTCTGAATTTAGAATTATTTCTGCAGACAAACCTTATGGAGATTGGATGGTTATTCAGCCAAGAGAGGACAATTTAGAATATAGTCTAGCTCATTATGGTGATTATTTTTATATACAAACTAATAAAGATGATGCAACCAACTTTAAGTTGATGAAAACACCAGTCAACAAAACCACTAAAGAGAATTGGGTAGATGTTATTCCACATAGAAAAGAAACTTTACTTGAAGACGTTTCAATTTTTAAAAATTATTTAGTCATAGAAGAAAGATCAAATGGTTTGGGGAAGATTAGAATTAAAACATGGGACGGAAAAGAGGATTATTATTTACCTTTTGATGAAGAAACGTATTCTGCAGGAGTATATACAAATCCTGAATTTGATACAGATGTTATTCGTTATTCCTACAATTCCATGACAACTCCAAACTCTGTGATTGATTTTAATATGAAAAATCAAACAAAAGAAATCAAAAAAGAGCAAGAAGTTTTGGGTGGTAAGTTTGATAAAAACAATTACAAAAGTGAACGTGTATGGGCGACAGCTAGAGATGGAAAAAAAGTTGCTATTTCACTAGTTTATCATAAAGACACAGAATTAAATAAAAACACTCCACTATTACAATATGCTTACGGGTCTTATGGATATACAATTTCTGATGGATTTTCTTCTACACGACTAAGTCTACTAGACAGAGGCTTCGTCTATGCATTAGCTCATATTAGGGGAGGACAATACTTAGGTAGAGAATGGTATAACGATGGAAAAATGATGAATAAAAAAAATTCATTTTTTGATTTTATAGATTGTTCTAAGTATTTAATTGATAATAATTATACCTCTGAAAAACACTTATATGCGATGGGTGGATCTGCAGGTGGTCTTTTGGTAGGAGCAGTCAGTAATTTAAATCCAGAATTATATAATGGAATTATAGCAGCTGTTCCATTTGTAGATGTTATTTCTACTATGCTAGATGAATCTATACCACTTACTACAGGTGAGTTTGATGAGTGGGGAAACCCAAAAGAAAAAGAAGCATATGATTACATGTTGTCTTATTCACCATATGATCAAGTAACCTCGAAAGATTATCCAAATATGTTAGTAACAACAGGATATTTTGACAGTCAAGTACAATATTGGGAGCCAGCTAAATGGGTTGCCAAACTTAGAGAATTAAAAACTGATAAGAATACTTTATTACTCCACACAAATATGGATGTGGGACATGGTGGTGCATCTGGTCGTTTTGATGCTTTGAAAGAGACAGCAATTGATTATACTTTTTTATTAGCCTTAGAAAACAAAATATAATTTAATCTTTATCAACTAAATAGTAATGATTAGAAATAAGGAAATTTATAAAAATTTGATAGAATTAGTGGGAGAAACCCCGATGGTTCAGTTAAATGTGATAACTAAAAAATTTCCTGGAAAATATTTTGCTAAATTAGAAATGTTTAATCCAGGACATTCCCAAAAAGACAGAATTGCTTTACATATAGTCGAAAATGCCGAGAAAAAAGGCATTTTAAAGCCTGGTAGTACAATTGTTGAAACAACCTCTGGTAATACCGGATTTTCGTTAGCTATGATAGCGATGGTTAAAGGCTATAAGTGTAAGTTAGCCGTTAGTGATAAGTCTTCATTAGACAAAATAGATGGATTAAGAGCTATGGGTGCAGAGGTCTTTGTATGCCCAGCTAATGTTCCTGTTGAAGATTCTAGATCTTACTATGAAGTAGCCAAAAGAATTCATAAAGAAACTCCAAATTCTGTATACATAAATCAATACTTTAATAGTTTAAATATTGAGGCTCACTATGCCACAACTGGTCCTGAAATTTGGGAACAAACAAAAGGAAAAATCACACATCTAGTAGTGGCTAGTGGAACCGGTGGAACAATTTCCGGTTCTGGTAAATTCTTGAAAGAACAAAATCCGAATATCAAAATTTTAGGAGTGGACGCCGTAGGATCTGTCTTAAAAAAATATCATGAAACAGGAGAATTAGACAAAAATGAAATCAAGCCTTATAAAATTGAAGGTTTAGGTAAAAATTTAATTCCTACTGCAACTGATTTTTCTATCATAGATGTATATGAAAAAGTAACTGACAAGGATGCTGCATACAAAGCTAGAGATATCATTAAAAAAGAAGGAATTTTTCCAGGTTACACTTGTGGAGCTATCATGCAGGCAACTGAACAGTATGCTAATAAAGGAATGTTTAATAATGATAGTTTTGTAGTTTTAATTTTCCCTGATCATGGCTCACGTTATATAAGTAAAATTTACAGTGATGATTGGATGAAAGAACAAGGTTTTTATGATTCTAATATGTCTCAAAACAAACCCTCAATACACATATAACTCATAAAATTCTCATTCGGTTTTTTATTTTTAAGCCTCTTATTCTGTTTTTTTTTATTTGATTAACTCCTCAAAATTCAGTTACTTTGCAGGCTTAAAAGTTATAGTATAAATACTTTAGATAATGACAAACGATTTATTTACTAGAATTAAAGAAGACAAAGGACCATTAGGTAATTGGGCTGATAAAGCTGAAGGATACTATGTTTTTCCAAAGTTAGAAGGTCCAATTTCTAACAGAATGGTTTTTAACGGGAAAAAAGTTATTACTTGGAGTGTAAATGATTATTTAGGCTTAGCAAATCATCCTGAAGTTTTAAAAATAGATGGTGAGGCAGCTATAGAGCACGGAATGGCCTATCCAATGGGTGCTAGAATGATGTCTGGTCATTCAAAATTTCATGAACAATTAGAAAATGAATGTGCAGAGTTTGTAAGTAAAGAAAAAGCTTATTTATTAAATTTTGGATATCAAGGAATTATGTCAGCTATAGATGCTTTAGTTGGTAAAAATGATATTATCGTATATGACGTTGATACACACGCTTGTATCATTGACGGTGTTCGCTTACATCCAGGTAAACGTTTTGTTTACAGGCATAATGATATGGAAAGTTTTGAAAAAAATATGAAACGAGCCGTTAAAATGGCCGAGAAAACAGGAGGAGGGATATTAGCAATCTCTGAAGGAGTTTTTGGAATGCGTGGAGAACAAGGTCGGTTAAAAGAAATTGTAGCTTTAAAGAAGAAATATAATTTTAGATTACTAGTAGATGATGCCCATGGGTTTGGAACATTGGGAGAAGGAGGAAGAGGAACGGGCTTCGAACAGGGCGTACAAGATGATATAGATGTTTATTTTGCAACTTTTGCAAAATCTATGGCAGGTATTGGAGCTTTCTTAGCAGGTGATAAAGATGTGATTCAGTTTTTACAATACAATATGCGTTCTCAAACTTTTGCTAAAACTTTACCAATGGCAATGGTAAAAGGAGCATTGAAACGCCTAGACATGATTCGTAATATGCCAGAATTAAAAGATAAATTATGGCAAAATACCAATTCATTACAATCTGGTTTACGCTCAGCTGGTTTTGATTTAGGAACTACACAAACATGTATTACTCCAGTTTTCTTAAAAGGTGATGTTCCTGAAGCTATGGCGTTAGTTCATGATTTAAGAGAGAATCATGGTGTTTTTTGTTCTATAGTAGTGTATCCAGTAATCCCGAAGGGGTTAATAATACTTAGATTAATTCCTACAGCTACACATACACAAGTTGATATAGATGAAACTATTGTTGCTTTTACTGCAATTAGAGAATTATTGGAAAATGGTACTTATAAAAAGATTGCCAATACTATGATGCAAGAATAGAAAAAGTATCATTTCATTTTACTTAGTATCAAATTAATATAAAAAAAATCTCATCAATTTGTTGAGTTTTTTTTATAAAAATTATCTTCTTTCTCTTCTTTTTCTTCCAAAGCCAGTTGGCTTTCTGTCATTGTTAGAGTTTCTGTCTGGTCTATCACCGCCTCGTCTGCTAGAACTTTTATTCTTGTTGTTATTTTCACTTCTTCTACCTCCAGATGATTTTTCTGAACTTCGACGTCTACCAAAACCACCACCATCTTTATTGCCAAATGGTCTTTTTCCTCCTCGTCTTCTTCCCCCACCACGTTCTTTTTTTGTGATTTCTATATTAACTCCTCTACCACTAAACTCAGGTTGATTTTCAGAAAAAGAATTTAATGTCTGTTCTTCAAATTTTTTATCGATTTCAAAAAATGAAAAGGTGTCCAAAATATCTATGGCACCAATTTCTATATTATCAGTAATTTTTTGATCATTTATAAGTCCTATTAACCTAGCTGGGTTTAGGCTATCTTTTCGTCCAATATTTATAAAAAAACGAGTCATATTTTCATTAGAACCTCGCCCGTTTCTTCCAGTGTCCTTTGATGATAGATCATTTAAGTCTCTTGCATTTTCATAGTAAGAGAGGAAGGTGTTAAATTCTAAAGAAACAAATTTTTGAATAAGTTCTTCTCTAGATAATCCCTCTAATTTGTCATAAATACTTGGTAAAAAGTTTTCAATTTCGCTTTGCTTTACTTCTATACTATTTACTTTATCTATTAAATGCATTAATTGGTTTTGGCAAATTTCTTTTCCAGTAGGTATTTTAGCTTGAACAAATTTCTTTTTAATGATTCTCTCTATAGCTCCAATTCTTCCTTTCTCTTTGTTGCTCACCAATGCAATTGAAATACCAGATTTTCCAGCTCTTCCAGTTCTACCACTTCTATGAGTATAGTTCTCTATCTGATCTGGCAATTTATGATTGATAACATGCGTAAGACTATTTACATCTAAACCCCTGGCAGCTACGTCTGTAGCAACTAGTATTTGAACAGTTTTCTTTCTAAACTTACCCATAACAGAATCTCGTTGAGCTTGAGATAACTCTCCATGAAGTGCATCTGCATTGTATCCATCCTTAATTAAATTATCAGCTACCTCTTGAGTCTCTCGTCTAGTTCTACAAAAAATAATAGCATATATATCTGGGTTTAAATCAGCAATTCTTTTAACAGCTGGATATCTAGTTCTTTCAGAAACTAAATAATATTCATGACTTACGTCATCTGAACCTGTATTTTTTTGACCTGATGTAACTTCAACAGGCTTGGTCATATAATTTCTGGCAATTGCTTCAACTTCTCTTGG
>JABAZK010000105.1 GCA_018608485.1 Flavobacteriaceae bacterium
ATGCTAAAGACGGTATTGAAGGATTAATTATGTTTAAAAACAATGATTTTGATCTATGTATTTTAGACGTAATGATGCCTCGTAAGGATGGTTTTTCTTTAGCTAAAGATATTCGTTCAAGTAACAAAGAAATTCCAATTATATTTTTAACAGCTAAAACTTTAAAGGAGGATGTTCTAAGAGGCTATCAAGTAGGTGCAGATGATTATTTGAATAAACCCTTTGACTCCGAAGTTTTATTATTTAAAATTAAAGCAATCTTACAAAGAAAAGAATCTGATACATCAGCTGAAGACGAACAATTTGAATTTGAAATTGGAAGTTTCTTCTTTAATTCTAAGTTGCGTCACTTGTCTGTAGGCGAAAATGAACCCCAAAAACTTTCACCTAAAGAAAGTAAACTTCTTAAAATGTTAGCATTACACAAAAACGATCTAATGCCCCGAGAACTGGCATTAACAAAAATATGGAGAGATGACAATTACTTTACCTCAAGGAGTATGGACGTTTATATTGCGAAGCTCAGAAAATATTTAAAATTAGATGAAAGCGTTGAAATATTAAATATACATGGAGAAGGTTTTAGGTTAGTTGATAAAAAGTAATTTCCTCTTAGTTATTGCTTTATGGCATTTTTTATAAAAATATATAAAGACAATCCTAATCCTATAGAAATCAAAAAAGCTGTTGATGTTCTCAAAAAAGGTGGGCTTATTATATATCCGACAGATACTGTTTATGGGTTAGGATGTGATTTTACCAATACCAAAGCAATTGAAAAGATAGCAAGAATAAAAGGAGTAAAATTAGAGAAAGCTAACTTTTCGTTTATATGCAATGATTTAAGTCATCTTTCTGATTATGTAAAGCAAATAGATACACCAACTTACAAACTTCTTAAAAGGGCTTTGCCTGGTCCTTATACATTCATACTTCCAGGTAGTAAATCATTGCCTAAAGTATTTAAAAAGAAAAAAACTGTTGGAATTAGAATCCCTGATAATTCTATAGCATTAGCCATAGTAGAAGAATTAGGAAATCCAATTATATCTACCTCTATTCATGACGAAGATGATGTACTAGAGTACACTACAGATCCAGAATTAATTTTTGAAAAATGGCAACATTTAGTAGATGGGGTAATAGACGGTGGTTTTGGAGATAATCATGCTTCAACAATTATAGATCTAACAGAGGCTGAACCTATAGTTATTAGAGAGGGAAAGGGTAGTGTAGAGATCCTTTAGTCTTCTATCGAAGATTTTTAAATTTTTTTCTTCTTAAAATAAAATATTGCCATACAATACTTGTATGAAGATTATAGTCAAGCTTTTTTTGTAGCCTTTTTCTTTTCTGTAAAAATTTATAAAAATTCTTATACACACTTAAGTGAGCTCTAATAATAGCCCAAGTGTGAACAGGCCTAAGTTCTACTAAAAACCTGACTCCTGCGACTCCATCTAGCACTAAACGTGAAAAAACAACAAATAAAAACCATTGTTTGGGTACATTTTTAATGACATTAAGTAAACTATTTCTAAAGTTTAAGAATGTTTTTTGAGGATTGGTTTCTTGTAAGGTAGCACCACCTATATGATATACACATGAGTTTCCGTTATATTTTACATCATAACCTTCATTTTGTGCTCTCCAACATAAATCAACTTCTTCTTGGTGCGCAAAATAGTCTTCATCAAACCCATTTAAAAGATGGTATACTTTTGATCTTATGAAGAAGCAAGCACCTGATGCCCAAAAGATATTCGCTACATCATTAAATTGTTTGGTGTCTTTTTCTATATCATTAAATACACGTCCTCTACAATACGGATAGCCATACAAATCTATGAAGCCACCTCCAGCACCAGCATACTCAAAAGTATCCTTCTGTTTATAATCGAGTATTTTTGGCTGAATTATAGCAGTATTTTTCTCTTTCTTAAATACTTCTAAAATTGGAGAGATCCAATTTTGAGATACTTCAATGTCAGAGTTTATTAAACAGTAGATATCTGCATCAATACTTTTTAAAGCGTCATTATATCCTTTAGCATACCCACCATTAGTGGTGTTTTCTACTATATGTATTAAAGGAAAAAATTCTTTTATATACTCTATGGAGTTGTCAGTGCTTGCATTATCAGCCACATAGATATCAGCTAATTCTGAACTAAAATTAACAATAGATGGTAAAAATTGTTCTAACAATTTTTTACCGTTCCAATTTAATATGACTATGGCTGTTTTCAAGTTTACAAATCTAGTACATCTAAATCGTTCTTGTTACTAAATAGATGCTAAAATTAGTAGCTTGGAATATCCTCTAAAAAAATATAAGCTTCTTTAGTACTATCTATTTGACAGAAATAATGAGCTAAGCCATTGGTTACCATTAAATAATTAGAATTTGCAGTGAGATTATATCGTGCAATTTGATCAAAAGTAGTCTGTGTTATTTTTACACTAGGTGCTTTACATTCAATTAATAATTCAGGAGTTCCTTGTTTATTATATACTACAATATCAGTTCTTTTAATTCTTGTATTTATTTTGAGTTGTTTTTCTACGGCAATTAAAGATATAGGGTAGTTCTTTTCTTTTAGTAAGAAATGAACCACATGTTGTCGCACCCATTCTTCAGGTGTTAAAATCACATATTTTTTTCTAACGATATCAAAAATAAGTGTCTTATTTTCGCTAGATTTGAGTTTGAATGCATAAGATGGAAAATTCAGTTTTTGCATGGGGTTAAATGTAGTAAAAACTAGATTAATGGTTTTGTATATTACATAAGTAAGTATCGTATGAATGAAATAAATCAAATAGTTTCTGACATTAAAAATGGAGTGGTAAAGCCTATCTATTTTTTAATGGGTGAGGAATCATATTATATTGATAAAATCTCAGATTTTATTGAAGATACTATTCTAGAGGAAGAAGAAAAAGGTTTTAATCAAACAGTGATGTATGGGAGAGATGTTACTGTTGAAGATATTATAGGAGCTGCTAAGCGTTTTCCAATGATGGCTGAAAAGCAAGTGATTATTGTAAAAGAAGCTCAAGATTTAAGTAGAACTATTGAAAAATTAGCTTCTTATGCTAGCAATCCTCAACCATCTACTGTGCTGGTACTTAATTATAAGTATAAGAAACTGGACAGAAGGAAAGCTTTGTTTAAAGCTATTCATAAAGTAGGGTTGGTATTTGAAAGCAAACGCTTGTATGAAAATCAAGTTGCAGATTGGATAAGAAGAGTACTAGGTGGTAAAAACTATCAAGTAGAACCAAAAGCAGCTCAAATGTTGGTAGATTTTTTAGGAACAGATTTAAGTAAAATTAATAATGAGTTAGAAAAACTCATCACGATCCTACCTCAAAATACTATTATTACTCCTGATCATATAGAGGATAATATTGGAATCTCTAAAGACTTTAATAATTTTGAATTACGTAAAGCCGTAGGAGA
>JABAZK010000047.1 GCA_018608485.1 Flavobacteriaceae bacterium
AGGTTGCAGATGCTTTAGGAGATATGTTATATATTTTGGCAGGAACCATTATAGAGCACGGAATGCAATATAAGATTGCTGAGGTTTTTGACGAAATTCAGCGCAGTAATATGAGTAAATTAGGAGAGGATGGGCATCCAATTTTTCGTGAAGATGGAAAAGTATTAAAAGGGCCTAATTATTTTAAGCCAAATATTGGTTCAATTTTAAAAAAATAATGATTGCTTTTAAAGTTCAAATTGTTTCCCTTCTGTAGCAAATTTATATCCTAATAATGTTAGTTCATTTCTTTCTTTTGAATTAGGTTGCAATGCGGGGTTGGTATGATTAAAATGAATAAAAATCACTTTATTTTTAGTTGTTAAAGATTCATTTTTAAATAAGTCAACTGTTTCTTCAATGAATGGGTGAGGTACTTCACTCATAGGTCTATTAATTTCTCCTTCTTTAAAAAAAGTGGCATCTAAGAATGCATAATCAACTTTTTTAACTTCCTCTACAATATTTTTTCCCCACAAACTCCATTTATTTATGTCTGGAATAAACAGAGCTGATTTGTTTTTCCCTTCAATTTTATACCCCACAGTTTCTGAAAATTCATCTCTATGAGGAACAAGAAAAGGAGTAACTTTTAAAGAATTATTAAGTTGAACAACCTTGTCTTTTCTTAAGTTTGAAAATGCAATATTTTTATTTGTAACTAATTGACTCCAAGGACCGTTATTGATTAAGAAATTTTTCATTTTTGGCATCGCATACACAGGGATGTCTTTTTTACCTAATGCTTCTTTGCCAAAATATAACAATCCAGCATAATGACCCATATGTGCATGGGTTATAAAAACACCATCTATAATGGTACTAGTTCTTAGGTGATTTTTTTCTAAATCTGCTAATTGAGTAGAAATGTCTGGAGTTGCTTCAAATAGAAATTTTTGTTGGGCCTCCCTGTCAATTAAGCCAAGGGAAACTACCTTTTGTTTTGGTGATATACCTTCATAGAAATCATTACAACATTTTTTTTGACAACCTATATGAGGAAACCCACCATCTTGAGCCGTTCCTAAAATTGTAATGTATTGGCTTGCTTTGCTAGTTTTATCAATAGAAATATCCTTTCTAGTACATCCCGTTACTAACATAACGAATACAGCTAAAGAATATAATTTTTTCAAAACTTAAACTTTTACTCTCCAACCGTAAGGGTCCTTAGATTTGTTTGTTTGAATATCTGTAATTTTCTTTTTGAATAAAGATGCATAGGTGTCTTTTAACTCTGGTAATTCGTAATCAACTCCTTGATAACCAAATCCAGCAATAGGAGATATAACAGCCGCAGTTCCAGCACCAAACATTTCCTTTAAGTTTCCTTCTTTTGCAGCTTGAACAACTTCGCTGACAGAAATTTTTCGAACTTCAATAGGTATATTTTGATCTTTTGCAATTTGTAAAATACTCTTCCTTGTGATACCGTCAAGTATTCTGTCGCTTGTTGGGCTAGTAATTAAGATCTCTCCAATACGAATAAAAATATTCATTGCACCAGCCTCCTCAATAAATTGGTGCGAGTTATCATCGGTCCAAATTACCTGATTATAACCTTTTTCTATGGCTAGTTGAGTAGGGTAAAATTGTGCAGCATAATTTCCACCTGCTTTTGCAAAACCAACTCCTCCATTTGCGGCTCTAGCATATTTTTCTTCTATTAAAACAGTTACTTTCCCAGAGAAATATGCTCCTGAAGGGGCCGTAGAAATTATGAAAGTATAGGAGTCTGCCGGTGATGCATGAAGCCCTTCACCAGAAGCGAACATAAAAGGACGAACATATAAAGAACTTCCTTCTGTTGTAGGAATCCAATCACTATCAATTTCTAGTAATTTCTTTAAACCATCCATAAATAAATCTGCGGGAATCTCAGGCATCATCAAACGTTTTGCAGAAAGATTAAGGCGTTTGCAATTTTCTTCTGGCCTAAATAAAAAAACTTCTCCATTACCATCTTTATAGGCTTTCATTCCCTCAAAAATAGACTGGCCATAATGAAATATTTTTGCTGCGGGATTTAGGAGAATAGGTTCGTTGGGTTTAATGATTGGATTTTGCCATGTACCATCAATATATTCACATTGAAAAATGTGATCAGAAAAAACTTTTCCAAAAGGTAGGTTACTAAAGTCTACATTACTGATTTTAGAGTCTTTTACAGGTTTAATTATGATATCCGTAGCCATGCTTATTTATAAGTGTATACAAACAAATGTAAACAAAATTGTTTGTTTTTTTAAGTAAAAAAGCACTCGTAGTTTTTATTTTAACAACTATCTTTGATTTGTATAAAATTAAAGTTTTTTGATATGAAAAAAATAGGAATAATTATAGTATTGTCTTTTGTAATTGTAGCTTGTAATTCAGCTAAAAAAGATACTAATAAAGAAAATAAAATAGTAGAAAATACTACCTACAGTAGTTTTGGAGATACCGTATCTGCATCAGATTATCTATCATCTAATGACGCTTTATCAAATTATAAAGCATTAAAATTTGGAGACACCATTAATTTAAAATTTAATGCTAACATTAAAGAGGTTTGTTCAAAAAAAGGATGTTGGATGACACTACCAGCTGGTAATGACGACGAAACTATTATGGTTCGATTTAAAGATTATGGATTTTTCATGCCTTTAGACGCTGCTGGAAAAGAAGTAATTGTAGCCGGTAAGGCATTTGTAAAAGAGGTATCTGTTGCAGATTTAAAACATTATGCTGCAGATGCAGGGAAATCATCTGATGAAATCGCTAATATTACAGAGCCTGCTATGGAATTTGCTTTTGAGGCTAATGGAGTATTACTAAAAAAGTAAAAAGTACTAGCACCCCATCCTTGAAAAGAGAAATTATAAAAACTTCAGACGGATCAACTACCATTCATATTCCTGAATGGAATGAACAATACCATTCTATCCATGGTGCTATTCAGGAAGCTAATCATGTTTATATTCAACATGGATTAAATTATAAAACTACTAATGAAATAGCTATTTTAGAAATTGGTTTTGGTACTGGATTAAATAGTTTCATAACGTTTTTAGAAGCACAAGAAAAGAAGCTATTTATTGAGTATGTTGGAGTAGAGGCCTATCCTATTCTTGAAGAAGAGCTTTTAAAATTAAATTATGTTGCTGAGTTGGATGCAACCTCATTTACTAAAATTTTTGAATCATTTCATTCATGTTCTTGGGAGGAGAAACATCAAATTACTCCCAACTTTTCTCTTTTGAAGAGAAAACAATTTTTTCATGAAATTGATGATGAAAATAAGTTTGACGTCATTTATTTTGATGCATTTGGTGCCCGAGTTCAGCCAGAATTATGGACTGAGGAAATTTTTTTAAAAATGTTTTTAGCTTTAAAATCAG
>JABAZK010000080.1 GCA_018608485.1 Flavobacteriaceae bacterium
CCATTAGATCATCAAATTAGAATGAGTAATGTATATACGCTAGTTTCATTATTAGATCGTTTACATATTTCATCAGAAAGAGATCATATTTCAGATGATAAACCTATTTTGAAACAAAAAATTAAAGAGTATTTAAATGATTTTGACGTCTTGTTATTCAGCGGAGCTGTAAGTAAAGGTAAATTTGACTTTCTCCCTGAAGTTTTTCAAGAATTAGAAGTAGAAAAATTATTTCATAAGGTATCACAAAGACCAGGAAAACCTTTTTGGTTTGGTCAAAAAAAAGTATGTAGATTATTTGCTTTCCCTGGAAATCCAATATCAACTTTTGCAAATTGTTTAGCCTATTTTTACCCCTGGTATTTGGAGTCTTCGGGGATAAACACCAATGATGAAACAGCAATTCTAACAGAAAATGTTTCATTTAAACCAAATTTAACGTACTTTTTACAAGTAAAATTATCTCACAAATATGGACACTTGTTAGCAACACCTATAAAAGGTAATGGGTCTGGTGATTTGGCTAGTTTAGTAAATTCTGATGCTTTTATTCAATTGCCAAAAGACAAAAAAGAGTTTAAAAAAGGAGAAAATTACCCAATAATAAGATATAGATAATGAGCAACTTTAGTCATCTAAATGAAAATAATAATCCTAAAATGGTAAATGTTTCTGATAAGAAAATTACCAAAAGAACAGCCATTGCAAAAGCAACCATGTTTCTGGGAGAAGAAATAATTTCCCATTTTAATAATGATGAATTAATTACAAAAAAAGGCCCTGTTTTTCAAACTGCTATTATAGCAGGCATCCAAGGTGTAAAAAAGACATCAGAACTCATTCCTATGTGCCATCCCTTATTAATAAATGGAGTTGATATCAATATCCATGTCATAAATTCTGAACATATAGAAGTACTATGCGAGGTAATTATTGAAGGGAAAACAGGTGTTGAAATGGAGGCCTTAATAGGAGTAAATATAACTTGTTTAACTATTTATGACATGTGTAAAAGTATAAGTCAAGATATCATAATTAAAGAGGTAAAGTTGTTAGAGAAAACAGGAGGAAAATCGGATATAAAAAATGGCTAAACATCAAAAACACACAAATATTTCCCGAAGAAAAAATGGAAATTTTGCACCTAATGAAATATCAATTTTAGGAGCAAAATGCAGTATTATTTCTGATTTGGTTCATCAAGTTTCTAAAAGGGTATCAAATTATAACTTAGCTTATTTTGATGCGTCACATGCAAAAGACGTAGAGAAAAATTTACTGACAGATTTTACTTTTCATCATGATGGTAATCTAAGTGTTACAACATCTAGTTCCGTAAACAAATATTTACAAAGAATTCAGTTTGCTCAGTTTGATTTTGTATTTATCAACGGCAATCATTACCCAGGAGAAAAACAAATTGTATTGCTTGATCCAGAAAAAGAAGCTTCCATAGAAAAGCGAATTAATCAAATTTCTGAGATTCAGTTTTTTGTAAAACTTACTCAAGAGATTGAACCATTTCAATGTTTAAAAGACACATTTCCTAATTGGAGAGAAATACCTTGTTACCATATTAATGATGTTGAAAAAATCATCCATTATATTTCTCAAATTATTTCAGAAACCATTCCAGCTAGTAAAGGATTGGTTCTTACAGGAGGAAAAAGCACTCGAATGGGGAAAGATAAATCGGAATTGAATTATCATGGAAAACCACAAAAAGAATTTCTTAAGAAGTTACTTGAACAAGAAGGGCTTAAAACATACTATTCTGTACAAACAAACAATAAAAAGAATGATGAAATTCATGATTCATTTCTGAATTTAGGACCATTTGGCGGGATTTGTTCGGCATTTCAAAAAGACCCCAACTCAGCTTGGTTAGTTTTGGCAACAGATTTACCATTTGTAGATAAAAATTTAGTGAAGTTATTATTAGAAAAAAGAAACCCAGCTAAAGTTGCTACTGCTGTCATAGGAAAAGGAAAACAATTTCCTGAGCCTTTGATAACAATATACGAACCAAAATCGTATTCAATATTATTACAATATTTAGCACAAGGGTACTCTTGCCCGCGTAAAATGCTTATTAATTCTGATGTTGAAATTGTAGAAGTAGAAGATAATTTGATACGAAATATCAATACACCAGAAGAATATGAAGCAGCAATAAAAGAATTAAATTAAAAATGTCACCTATTAGCACATCAGATTTATTTAAACGCCAAATCACTTTATCAGAAATTGGTGAAGCTGGGCAGCAAAAACTTCAAGAGGCAAAAGTCTTGGTAGTTGGATGTGGTGGTTTAGGAAGCCCAATTGCTGTCTATTTAGGGGCTAGCGGAATTGGAAAACTTCATTTAATAGATTTTGACACGGTAGACATTACCAATTTACACAGGCAAGTTTTTTATTCTTTAAAGGATATTGGGAAATTTAAATCTGAATGTTTGTCAAATTTTATTAAACAAAGAGCTCCTTTTACAGAAGTTAGTTTTTCTGGAGAAGCTATTACCAAAGAAAATGTAATTGAATTAATTTCTCAATATGATGTTATTGTAGATGGAACCGATAGTTTACCAACAAAGTATTTACTAAATGATGCTTGTGTTATTCATGAGAAACCACTAGTATATGGTTCTTTATATAAGTTTGATGGCTATGTAAGCACCTTTAATTTGAAACAAGAGGATGGTGGATTTTCATCCAATTTACGCGATGCATTTCCAGACATGAATACAGATGTTGCTAGTTGTGAAGAAGCAGGAACATTAAATGCAATTGTTGGCATGATAGCAACCGCTCAAGTGAATGAAGTTTTAAAAATTATAACAGGAGTTGGAAAACCTTTAACCAATGAACTCTTGATTTATAATGTGCTTGAAAACACGCAATTAAAGTTGAAACTTTTCACCGGTGTATTAAAAGAGGAAATTGTATCATTATTTAATACCCAAAATTATTTTGATGTCGCTTGCGGAACTCAAAATCCAGATTGGCAAATTTCTCCAAAAGAGTTGAAAAATAAAATTGGAGATTCAAATCTTGAATTAATTGCTGTTTTACCCAATTTAAAATTACCATTTAAAGTACATCAAACCATACCAATTCAAGAATTTGATACAAGTACTATAGAATTTGATAAAGAGAAATTATATGTTATGATTTGTCAAAGAGGGTTTAATAGTTATAAAGCTACAGAAAAACTAAAAGAAAAATACCCAACCTTACAAGTATTTAATTTAACCGGAGGAATAAGTAGTTATTGATAGATGATATAAAATTAAGGGTGTGCATTTACCCAAACTTCTCCATCAGAAAAATGTTCTTTTTTCCAAATAGGAACCGTTTCTTTTAAAGTATCAATTGCAAATTCACAGGCTT
>JABAZK010000151.1 GCA_018608485.1 Flavobacteriaceae bacterium
ATGTAGCCCAAGTCTGGCTCACAAATAGTAGCAAGAAATTCAATTTCTTTTTGATGATTAGCTCCCATCTCTACAATACCAATTTCAGTTTTATTAGTAAAAGATAATAGAGTGAGTGGAACACCTATGTGATTGTTCAAATTTCCTCTAGTTGCAGTGGCCTTAAATTGTGTTTTTAAAACAGCATGTATTAACTCTTTGGTAGTTGTTTTTCCATTACTTCCTGTAATTCCAATGATTGGAATTCCTAATTTTTGACGATGGTAAGTAGCTAAAGATTGTAATGTTTCAAGTACATTATTAACTAAAATAGTAACGCCTTTAATCTCATATTCAGCCTCATCTATAACACAATATGATGCTCCAAGTTCTATGGCTTTTTTAGCGAATGTATTTCCATTGAAATTGTCACCTTTCAAAGCAAAAAATATAGAAGTTGGTCTAATAGTTCTGGTGTCTGTGTCTACCAGGTAATTTTTAGTGTATAAACTATATAAATCTTCAATATTCATTGTGTTAAAGATAAAAAAAACCTCATTGAAAATGATTCAATGAGGTTTATATTTATTTAATTTACTTTTATCTAGATGGGTTTCTAGCTGTTTTTTTCTTAAAGCTTAACGTTCCTAACACATCAGTAGCACATCTAAACCCAATGTAATTTGTAGACATGTATTCCGGTAGATATCTTCTTTGTGCAGGGTCTAGCCAATACTCTCTATCTTGCCAAGAACCCCCTTTGTGGACTCTAGTTTTATTGCTAATAAGTGTAGTACGTTTGTTAATATCATATTGATTTACTTTCCCAGTTTCCTCATCTTTACTAATTGTTGGAGAGTTATACATTCTAGATTTGTTAGTACGTTGTTCATCTTCTAAATCATACAATCTATTTGAATACTTATCACCGTCATTTTTATCGAGATTGTTGGCAGTGTTGTAATTTCTTCTCATGAAGGTGTCATCCTTAGTTACAGGGACATATTTAATTTCTCCAGGAAATTCGATAGGAATTATTTTTCCATTAGGTAAGGTGTCATATTTAATTGACGATTCTCCAGTTTCTCCAATTACTACAACATCACCGTTTGCATCTATTAATTTCTTTGTAAAAATATTCCCTCTAAAATAATTAAAATCATTGGCCTCAGTATCTACAATTGGTCTGTATACGTCTGCAACCCATTCAGCTACATTCCCTGACATATCATACAATCCAAAGGCATTTGGCGGATATGATTTTACTTTAATAGGAATATCAGAACCATCTTCAGACCATCCAGCCAAACCACTGTAATTTCCTTTTCTTTGTTTGAAGTTAGCTAGTTGATCTCCTTTATATCGTTTAGATTTATCTCTGGTAAACTTCCCATCCCAAGCATATTTTTTTCTACCTCTAATGTTGTTGTACTCTCTGTTACCACTTATGGCTTTTGCTGCATATTCCCATTCAACTTCTGTTGGAAGTCTAAATTTTTGTGATAATATACCATCAAGTGAAGTTACCTGTCTTCCTGTAAAAGCTCCTTTTTCAGGTCTTGGAGCTCCTTTTTTTCTTAATTTATTATCTGGAAGTCCTTTTTTGTATACAGTAGAATCTCCGTCAAATAATTTGTAAGGATTCTCTAAATATAAATCTGTATCGAAGAAATTTCTAATGGTATCGTTTTCTAATACATTAGATAAAACACCTTTATCTATAAGTCTTTTTAGATTAACTGCACTAGTTCTCCATTTACAATATTGAACTGCTTGAATCCAACTAACACCAACTACTGGATAATCTGAGTAGGCAGGATGTCTCAAGTAGCTCTCAGATAATAATTCAGTATTTCCTAAGCTACTTCTCCATACAAGTGTGTCTGGAAGTAACGAGTTGTAAATGTTTTTATATTTTTCTTCTTCAGGAGGAAACACATCTTTGGTTACTTGTAAAAAAAGCAAGTATTCTGAGTTGGTAACCTCAGTCTCATCCATATAAAAAGAACGAACATGCATTTGCTGTGGCGTTGTATTCCAATCAAACATTACGTCATCTTGAACTTGACCCATTGTAAAACTCCCACCTTCAATTGCTACCATTCCATCAGGAACTTTTTGACCTTGGAATGAAGTTCCTTTGATGTAACTACCATACTTAGGATCGTTAAAATTCCATCCCGTTAAAGACGATTTATTATCCCTAGCTGAATTACAGCTAATTAGCAAAGACAAACTGAATAGAAACAGTGTTATTCTAAAAAATTTATTCATATTATTTTTCTAATATTAGAGTTTTATTAGGTTTTGCAATTTACAATAAAATTGTTTTCTCACAACACCAAATTTGAATATTTAATGACTCATTCATCAATGTTAACGCTCTTTTAACGTCTGAGATTTCATAATATTATTAGATATCAATCTTTAACACAAAATATATCCCTATAATTTGCGTTCTTTGAAAAATGATTCTAAAGAAAAAATATTTTACTGCTTACTTATTTTTTTTATTTTCCCTCACTATACAAAGTCAAGTTATTAATTCTGTACTTTCAGAGGGGATTTGGTTCAAATTTTCTGTTGATACAACAGGTGTTTTTAAAATTGATAAATCTCTTTTACAGGAGATTGGGATAGCTACCAATAACTTAAATCCGAAAAAAATTCACATTTATGGGAATGGAGGTGATTTGTTACCTGAATCTAATGGTGTTTTTAGATATGATGATCTTCATGAGAATGCCATATTTGTAGAAGGAGAAGAAGACAATTCTTTTGATACAAATGATTACATTCTTTTTTATGCCAAAGGTCCACATAGTTGGTCTGTAAATACAACATCACAAGAAGTTACTCATAAACAAAATATATATTCTGATAAAGCCTATTATTTTATTACAGTAAATGATCAAGATGGAAAAAGAATACAAAACGCAGTCCCTGTTTCTGGAAATCCAGTTACTGAAATCACTACTTTTAATGATTACACATTCTATGAAAACGAAACATCTAATCTTTTTGCCACTGGACGAAGGTGGCTCGGAGAGGAATTTAGCTTAGAAAATCAACAAACCTTTCAAATACCTTTTCCCAATGCAGTTCAAAACGAACCATTAAAAATAACAGTTAGAGCAGTTGGCGTTTCAGGATTAACATCAACTATGAAGGTGAATGTAAACTCACAGGAGCTTTTTTCACTTAATTTTTCAGCAATTAGTTCAGGAAGTGACAATTTAGCATCAGATAGAATTAGTTCAGAAAATTTTTCAAATACCTCATCTACGTTGTCGGTTCTTTTAGATTACGATAATGGAGGAAATCCGTCAGCTAGAGCCTATTTAGACTTTATTGAGATTTCCGGAAAAAAACAGTTAATATCTGATGGATTTCAGTTTTCTTTCAGAAATTTTAGTGCAGCAAATACATCAGGTATCGTTGAATATCAAATACAGAATTCTCAAAATATTTATCAAATTTGGGAAGTAAGTGATCATATAAACGTAACTTCTATAACCAATGAATCCTCAACTGGAAATTTCTCTTTTAAGGCTATGGGAGGAGATTTAAAAGAATATGTTGTAGTCAATGAAAATGATTACTACACTCCAGAATCAGTTGCTAACGCTAGTATAGAAAATCAAAATTTACACGCACTAAATGACATTAATTACCTTCTATTAACCACAAGTGAATTTTCAGAGCAGGCACAGAGAATAGCTAATTTTCATATAGAAAATTCAGAATTAACAGCTAAAGTGGTTTTATTAGATGAAATATACAATGAATTTTCATCTGGGAGTAAAGATATTACAGGTATTAGGGATTTTATAAGGCATATTTACAATACAAATTCTTCAGAGTCAACTAAATTGAAATTTGTCTGTTTTTTTGGAGATGCTTCCTATGATTACAAAGACAGGATTGCTGAAAATAATAATATAGTTCCGGTTTATTTAGCAGATGAGAGTTTTAATCTTGCTTATTCTTATGTTACAGATGATTTTTTTGCAATGTTAGAGGAGAACGAAGGGAGTATGTCTCCTAGTCACTCATTAGATGTGGCTACAGGGAGGATTCCGGTTTCTACACAAAAGCAAGCTTCTGAAGTAGTTGATAAAATACTGAGAGATTATAATTTAGATTCTTATGGAGATTGGAGAAATACAATTACGTTGGTTGCTGATGATATAGATGAGGATGTAGATATTAATATTCAATCAGGAGTAGAAATTATTGCAGATGACATAAAAGATAATAAACCAGTTTTTAATGTCAATAAAATATATGCAGACTCGTATGTTCAACAAAATTCATCTGGAGGAGAACAATATCCAAGAGTTAAAGCAGCTATCACATCTGCTATTGAGTCTGGAACATTGGTCTTTGATTATTTTGGTCATGGAGGAGAGAATGGATTTGCTCAGGAAAGGTTTTTAGATGTACCACAGATAAAAGGTTTTCAGAATGAAAATACATTGCCACTTTTTATTTCGGTTACCTGTAGTTTCTCAAGGTTTGACAATCCTTCAAGAATATCTGCTGGAGAATTTACTTTATGGAATACTACAGGTGGTGCCGCTTCCATGATTACAACTACTAGAGAGGTTTTTATTAGTGTTGGGCAAGCCTTCAATAAAAGATTAATAGCTTCTTTACTTCAATTTGATAATGAAGAATTGTCAATTTCAGAATCTTTGGTCAAAACAAAAAACAACTATTCAAATTTTCAAAAATTCTTTATATATCATTTTGGAGATCCAGTAAAGAAACTAGCCATTCCTAAACCTAATGTGAAGATCACCAAAATGAATGGAATAGATATATCACAATCTTTAGATACCTTAAAAGCTCTTTCTAAGGTTCGTTTTGAGGGAGTTGTAACTGATAATTCAAATAATACTTTATCAGATTTTAACGGAAATTTATCGACTACAGTTTTTGATAAACCGATAGACAAGGTTACTCTAGATAATGATGGATTTGGTATAGTTAATACCTTTGACTCACAAGAAAGTAAACTATTTAGAGGATTAGCCAGCGTAGAAAATGGAAATTTCAACTTCGAATTTATAGTTCCTAGAGATGTAAAAGTAGCCTACGGAAATGGTAAGTTGAGTTTTTATGCTTCTAATAATGTACAAGATAAAGCAGGTTTTAACAATGAAGTAATTGTTGGAGGAATAAACGAAAACGCACCTGAAGATACTATAGGTCCAGAAATCCAATTATTTATGAATGATGAATCCTTTCTTGATGGTGCAAACACAAATGCTTCTCCAAATCTAATTGCTAAATTATCAGATTTGAGTGGTATTAATACATCTTTAACAGCTGTAGATCATGATATTGTTGGTATTTTGGATGGAGATGAATCCAATCCAATTATTATGAATAATTTTTATCAAACAGAACTGGATGATTTTACAAAAGGAAAAGTTATATACCGTTTAAGAGATTTATCGGTAGGGCCGCATACCCTAAAATTAAAAGCTTGGGATACGTACAATAATTCTTCAGAGTCTCTTTTAAATTTTGTTGTAGTTAGTGACACTAGCATAACATTAGATAATGTATTAAATTATCCTAACCCTTTTGTGAATTACACAGAATTTTGGTTTAATCATAACAAGCCTAATGAACCGTTAGAAGTTCAGGTTCAGATATTTACTGTATCTGGGAAACTAATAAAAACAATCAATCAACAAGTTCAAACAACAGGTAATTTAGTTCGAAATATTGTTTGGAATGGCTTAGATGATTATGGAAATAAATTAGGTAAAGGGGTTTATATTTACAAACTTAAAGTAACATCAACAATTAGTAATATATCGACAGAAAAGTATGAAAAACTTGTCATACTATAATAAATTGCGATATTTACGTTATTAATAAAGAACAAAAAGACATTTATGAAGAAAATAGGAGTATTATTCATTGTTTGCATGACAAGTATTCTTGGTATGTCTGCACAAACTACTAATGGAATTACAACAGCTACACCGTTTTTATTAATTATACCAGATGCAAGAGCAGGTGCTATGGGAGATATAGGGGTTTCTACTTCAGCTGATGCGAGCTCTCTTTTTCATAATCCTTCTAAAATTGCTTTTAGCGGACAGCAAGTTCTAATAGGAATAAACTATTCACCATGGCTTAGAAATTTAACAGATGATATTTTTATTGGTAGTGCTTCTTACATAAACAGAATTAGTGAAAATTCTGCTTGGGGTGCTGAGTTTAGATATTTTTCGTTAGGTCAAATAGACTTAACCGATGGAGTTGGAAATCCAAATGGTACTATTAATCCTAATGAATTTGCCTTGTCAGGAACCTATGCATTAAAATTAAGTGAAACATTTTCAATGGGAGTTAGTGGTCGTTACTTTAGATCTAATTTAGCATTTACAGGAACAAATTCAACATTACAACCTATCAATTCTTTTGCAGTAGATGTTTCTGGTTATTATCAGTCTTATGAGGAGAATTACGGTGAGTTTAATGGCCGCTATAGAATAGGTTTTAACATTGCTAATATTGGTCCAAAAGTGTCCTATGTTCCAGGGCAAGAAGATTTTATACCAACAAATTTGAAATTTGGTGGAGGATTTGACTTTATATTAGATGAATACAATATTGTGAGTATTAATACTGAATTCACAAAATTATTAGTTCCCACTCCGCAAGAAGACGGTTCTGATCAAGATAAAGGATTTATATCAGGTATTTTTAGTTCATTTGGAGATGCAGAAGGAGGTTTTAGTGAAGAATTAGAAGAAGTTACTTATGCACTAGGTGCAGAATATCTTTATAATGATGCATTTGCATTACGTCTAGGATATTTTCATGAAAGTGAAAATAAAGGAAACAGAAAATTTTTCACAATGGGTGCTGGATTTAAAACAAATGCATTGAATGTAGATTTATCATACCTAATTAATTCATCTGATGTTAACAATCCATTAGAGAACTCGTTACGATTTTCTTTATCTTTTGACTTAGGAGAAATTTACAATGATTATTAGTACCTTAGTTTTTTCAAAAGAGTCCATTCTTAATGAAAAAAATTAATTTAGGTACTACAGCACTATTATTTGAAGACATCAATCAGCTGTCTGATGTTGACAAAAATCTTATGAAATTTGCCGTTAAAGCTACTAAAGACGCTTATGCCCCTTATTCTAAATTTAGTGTTGGAGCAGCTCTTTTAATGGAAGACGATACCATTATTACTGGAAATAATCAAGAAAATGCTGCCTATCCATCCGGTATGTGTGCAGAGCGAGTAGCAATTTGGAAGGCTAGCTCTTCATTTCCCAATAAAAAAGTAAAAAAAATAGCCATAGCTGCTATTTCTTCTAATAAAAAATTAGACAGACCCGTTGGGCCCTGTGGTGCTTGCAGACAAACATTGTTTGAATATGAAGTTAAACAAGGGAAAGATGTTGAGGTCATTTTTATGGGTGAATTTGGTAACGTAATCAAAACTAATTCTATTGCTTCATTGCTTCCATTTTCTTTTGACAATACCTACCTGTAATTAAATCATTTTATGTGTGATTTTTGGTGATTTATAAAATTAACAAAATATTAGATAAATAAATATTTACCTTTAGATTGTTATTAAATTATAAAAATTTATTTTTTTTATTTTCACCAAACAAAAACACTTTATGAAAAATAAGTACCTCTTCAAACTCTTCTTATTAGCTATCCCACTAGTCTCATTAGTATTTATGTCTACTTCTATTGGTGTATATGGTGCTTACAGCGGATCTCCTGGTGACGGAAATTCATGTGCCTTTTGTCATTCTGGTGGTAATTTTGATGCTTCTTTGGCTATAACAACAAACATTCCTGTAACAGGTTATGAATTTGACACCCCATATGATATTACTGTCACACTTAACGAAACTGGAGCTACAGATCACGGTTTTGCTCTTACAGCAGAGAGAGATGAAGATAATGCTAAAGTTGGAACTTTTACTCCAGTTGAAGGTGTCACAAGGATAAATAATGTGGGGAATATTACTCAAAGTTATGATACGAATGGAAATACATGGTCATTCACCTGGACTTCCCCATCAACTAATTTAGGACCTATTACTTTTTACGCTGCAGGAAATGCAGCGAACGGAAACGCACAAAGCACCGGTGATCAAATAGTTACAACATCTCTTCCTACATCAGCAACAACATTAGGGATTACAGAAACTGAAAAATTAGAATTTAAAATGTTTCCAAATCCATCTACAGATATTTTAAATATTCAATTGTCTGTAGAAACTCTGAAAGCTGAAGTTGGAGTGTATGATCACACGGGCAGAAAAATAATAGTTAAAAAACTCTCACCTGAAGACAGTAAGTTAAATATCAGTAAATTAACAACAGGTATTTACATAATACGTGTATTATTTGATAATAAAGTTGGAGTACAAACACTTATTAAAAGTTAGAAAAATAAATTACAAACTTACTATGATAGTAAAGTATTACTTGGGTATTTTATTGCTGACTTTTTTACATATAACAACCCTTTCTTAAAGTAAATAAATATGAAAAAAAATATTTTTTTTAGAGTTTTACTTGTGGTAATACCCGCAATATCTCTAATACTAATGTCATTATCTGACGGAGCTCCTGCTGGATGGTCTGGATCACCAGGTGATTTAGGTACATGTTATAATTGCCATGATGTTACTCCAGGTAATTTTAATGCCTCAATAGATATTTCAACAACCATTCCTTCATCTGGATACGAATTAAGTACTACATACGATTTTACAGTTACTTTAAGTGAATCAGGTGCATCCAAACATGGTTTTGCCCTTACTGCAGAGAGAGATTTAGATAGTACTAAAGTTGGAACTTTTACCCCTACAGATAACAATACTAAATTGGTAAATGATGGAGGTAATATTGCACAATCTAATCCAAGTAGTGGAAATTCTTGGACTTTTACTTGGACTTCTCCATCTACAGACCCAGGTAGTATCACGTTTTACGCTGCTGGAAATGCAGCGAATGGAGATGTAGGACCAAGTGGAGACCATGTAGTAACAACCATTCTTTCTAACATACCTTTAGGAGTATCAGAAGCTAGAAGATTAGAATTTAAGCTGTTTCCAAACCCTTCGATAGATGTAGTAAATATTCAATTTCCTTCAGGGTCTTTAGAGGCTGAAGCTGAAATTTATGATTACGCAGGTAGAAAACTAATTTCCAAGAAAATTTCATCCAACGATCATCAAATAGTAACGCGTGATTTAGCTTCAGGAATCTATATTATTCGAGTTTTTGCTGGTAAAAAGATAGGTGTACAGACATTGATTAAGAACTAAATAAATTATTGAAAATTAGATCTAATTATTTTAATAATTGATTTTTGGATATTGGTATAATATTTTGACTGATTTTATATTATTAAAAGATTAATTTAAAAATAAATTCAAAAGATTTCCTTTACCTTAGCATTGTTAAAATTTTCACCACATATAAAATTATATGATATCCTCAGTTATTACCGGAACAGGCTCTTACATTCCAAAAATTAAAAAGGAAAACAAAAAATTTCTAGAAAATCATTTTTTAAACTCAGACGGTACGAAGATTAATGGTGAGAATGACGTCATCATTGAAAAATTTAAAGCCATCACTGGAATTGAGGAAAGAAGATATGCGGTATCTGAATACAATACATCAGATCTAGGGTTTTTTGCAGCACAAAAAGCTATTGATGACGCGGGTATTAATCCAGAAGAGTTAGATTACATAATATTGGCTCATAATTTTGGAGATGTTAAAACAGATGCCATTCAAAGTGATATGTTACCCAGCTTAGCTACTAGAGTGAAATATAGATTAGGAATTCAAAACCCTAATTGTGTAGCTTATGATATTTTATTTGGTTGTCCAGGATGGATAGAAGGAGTTATACAAGCACAGGCATTTATAAAATCTGGTATAGCTACAAAAGTATTGGTTATTGGAGCAGAAACATTATCTAGAGTTGTTGATAAATTTGATAGAGACTCTATGATTTATAGTGATGGAGCAGGAGCTTGTATTGTTGAAAAAAATGACGGTCAAGACTCAGGAATTTTAAGCCATGCTTCACAAACTTTTTCAAAAGATGAGGCCTACCATTTATTTTTCGGAAATTCTTTTAATACCAATGAAGATGAGAATGTGCGCTATATTAAAATGCACGGAAGAAAAATCTATGAGTTTGCTTTAAATAATGTGCCAAACGCTATGAAATCTGCCTTAGATAAAAGTGGGATTCCTATTGAACAGGTAAAAAAAGTTTTTATTCATCAAGCCAATGAAAAGATGGATGAAGCAATCATTAAACGCTTTTATAGGTTGTATAAATCTGTAATTCCAGAGGGTATAATGCCAATGAGTATTCATAAGTTAGGAAATAGTTCTGTAGCAACTGTACCTACTTTATTAGACTTAGTGATCAAAGGAAATTTAGAAAATCAATCAGTCAAAAGAGGAGATGTAATCATTTTAGCATCTGTTGGTGCTGGTATGAATATTAACGCAATAGTTTATAGATATTAAATTGTAAAATTTATAAACACAAAGTTTTCATTTCTAAATTGAAGTACTATTTTTGCACATGCAACAACACCAGGTACTTATTTTAGATTTTGGATCGCAATACACTCAGTTAATTGCGAGAAGAGTAAGAGAGTTGAATATTTATTGTGAAATTCACCCTTACAACAAACAACCTACAAACACAAACGATTTTAAGGCAGTTATTTTGTCTGGAAGTCCTTCTTCTGTTAGAGCTGATGATGCTCCGCATCCAGATTTATCAGAAATTAGAGGTAAAAAACCCATATTAGCTGTTTGTTATGGAGCACAGTATTTAGCTCATTTTTATGGGGGGAAAGTAGCTCCTTCAAATACCAGAGAATATGGACGAGCTAATTTATCTTTTATCAAAGACAACGAAATCTTTTTCTCTGATATTTCTGAAGGAAGTCAGGTTTGGATGAGCCATTCAGACACCATTAAAGAATTACCAACAAATGCAATTCATTTGGCTAGTACTGCGGATGTAGAGAATGCAGCTTTTAGAATTGAAGGTGAAAAAACCTATGCTATTCAGTTTCATCCAGAAGTTTATCATTCAACTGATGGTAAACAATTACTAGAAAATTTTTTAGTAAAAATTGCTGGTGTAGAACAAACATGGACTCCAAATTCATTTGTAGAAACAACCGTAGCTAATATCAAGCAAACAGTTGGTAATGATAAGGTTGTTCTAGGACTCTCTGGAGGTGTAGATTCCTCTGTTGCTGCAGTTTTATTACACAAGGCTATAGGTGAGAATCTCTATTGTATTTTTGTAAATAATGGATTGTTGCGTAAAGATGAGTTTGAAAGTGTGCTTCATCAATACGAAGGTATGGGATTAAACGTTAAAGGAGTAGATGCATCGGCACGCTTTTTGAATGCCTTAAGAGGTCTATCAGACCCTGAGAAAAAAAGAAAAGCAATTGGAAATGCATTTATTGAAGTTTTTGATGATGAAGCTCACAAAATTGAAAATGTAAAATGGTTAGCTCAAGGAACCATATATCCAGATGTGATAGAATCAGTTTCTGTTAACGGAGGTCCGTCAGCAACTATAAAAAGTCATCATAATGTAGGAGGTTTGCCAGATTTTATGAAATTAAAAATTGTAGAGCCTTTGCGTATGATTTTTAAAGATGAAGTAAGAAGAGTTGGTGCCTCAATGGGAATAGATGCAGAACTATTAGGAAGACATCCATTTCCTGGACCAGGTTTAGCGATTAGAATATTAGGAGATATTACCGAAGAGAAAGTTTCAATCCTTCAGGAAGTTGATGCTATTTTTATAAATGGATTAAAAGAAAGTGGATTATATCACAAAGTTTGGCAGGCGGGTGCTATATTGTTGCCAGTTAATTCTGTTGGTGTAATGGGAGATGAAAGAACCTATGAAAAAGTAGTAGCTTTGAGAGCTGTTGAAAGCACTGATGGTATGACAGCAGATTGGGTTAATTTACCTTACGAATTTTTGCAAAAAACTTCAAATCAAATTATAAATAAAGTTAAAGGTGTGAACAGGGTAGTTTATGACATCAGTTCAAAACCTCCTGCAACTATAGAATGGGAATAACTATATGAGAGAATTTAAAATTATCATCATCTTATTTTTTGTTGTGATAGCCACATCATGTGCTCAACAAAAAAAATACATATCCTATACTGTAAAAAAAGGTGAAACCTTAAAAATAATTGCAAAGCGGATAGGGATTAAAACCAAAGAGTTGATGCGATTAAATCCTGATACTGGAAGAAAACCAGCACCTGAAACTCTTATTATTATACCTAATAATGGGTATAAGTCACCTACAGTTAACAATATTTTAGATAAATTAAATGATAGTATTACCACCGAAGCTAGCATGGCTGTTAAAGATACATTGGTAAATACCTTTGTACTACACAAAGTTTCAAAGGGAGATACATTTTACAACTTAACCCGTGCTTACAATGTTTCTGAGGAAGAATTAAAGATTTTAAACCCATTACTGGATGTCTCTGGATTGCAACTGGAAATGTTGTTAAAAATTAAACCAATAGAGGAAGAAAATAACATTTTAATATACAAAGACACCATTCAAGATAATTCTAGCTTAAAACTCGCTATGATGCTTCCTTTCAGAGCCATTGAATATGATACTATTGATGCTAAAGATATTTTTAAGAACAACAGATTAGTCAATATTACAACTGATATTTACTTAGGTGCCTCTATAGCAGTTGATTCTTTAATAAAATTAGGAATAGATATAGAGCTTTCTGTTTTTGATACAGGAAGAAAGGATACAAAATTAGATTCAATACTAACTGCAACAGATTTTAGTAATACAGATGCAATCATTGGTCCATTATACTCTGAAGAAGTTCCTAAAGTAGCCGTTAGATCGGGTACTTCAGTTGTTTTCCCTGTATATTCTAAAAAACAATCTAGCTTTAAATCTTCAAAAATTATTAAAACCTTTGCAGATAGAGAAGTTCATCAAGAGGGGTTAATAAATTACATTTACAATAATTATGGTAATGAAAATATTTTAATTATTGGTGATAGTTCAACCACTTCCATAAGAAATAGTAATCTGATAAAATCAAAACTACTCCTGCACGACTCTATTAATGAGGCTCAAATAATTTATCCAAATTTAGGTTACATTAGGAAGGATTACGTTATCAATGCTTTAAAAGCTGAAGTTGGTAATTGGGTAATTTTAGCCACTGATAATAGAGTAATATCTTCAGACGTTGTTAATAGCCTTATAAGTTTGCCTGTAGAAGAACCAGAAGAAGAGGAGGAAGAAGATGAAGATGAAGATGAAGATGAAGATGAAGATGATGAGCCAGAAATGCAAATTTTACCTGAAGATACTGTTATAAAGGTTTTTGGTATTTTCAAATCCTCTCAATTTGACAGAATAGATAATAATAAATTAGCAAAACTAGGTTTTACCTTTACTAGTGACACTTTTTACGAAGAAAGTTCTCCGGAAATCCAATTATTTAATCAGCAATATTTTAATCAAAATCATGTGTATCCTTCCTATTACGCTACAAAAGGATTTGATATTGTATTTGATGTTGGGATGCGATTAGCTTCAGGAAACAAGTTAAAACAAACATTTAAGAACGGAACCTCTTATAGACTAGAGAGCAAGTTTGACTACACAAAAGATTTATTTAAAACTACTTCAAATAAAGGGATATATATCTTAGAGTATAATTCAGATATGACAATCAGCAGATTAAAGTAGTTTTATTAAAAATACATAGAATAAAAAAACTCCCGAGAACCAGGAGTTTTTTTGTTGAATAATTAAATTTTCTTCATTTGCTGTTTCATCATTTGCATTTGTTCTTTAAGCATTCCATGTTTGTCAAGTTTTTTTGCTTCTGCCATTAAAGTTGTGGCTTCACGCTTTCTTCTTTTTGTCATGGCGATACCTGCTAATTGTAGTTTAGCCATTGCTAAATCGTGATCCATAGCTAATCCTAGTCTAACAGCTTTTCGTAAAAATTTTTCTGCTTGTGTCATGTTTGTCTGAGAAAGCATAATACCATGTAAATAATTGTAGTATCCTTCTTGTTTTTGTGTAAGTGCTGCACTTGGGTTTTTTATATAAGATAGCCATTTTTGAGCAGCTGGAAAATTTTGTTTTCTTAGTTGAAGAAATGATAATAGGATAAATTCATTTTTGAAATACAACAAAATAAACATTCCAGTCAGAAATAGTATTGCAATACCATTTCCTATATGGCCCTGCCAAAATTCAAAAACAGACCAAACTACTGTCAAAAAGGCTAATACTAATTTTATATTTTTATGAAACATATATTGATTTTATGTGGTTGCTAAAGTACACTTTTCTTTTATTTTTTATAAAATTTTCGATGTTTAAACCATGCAGCTAAACCTAATATAGAGATAAACCCAATTGAATAAAATACTGAATTTGGTGTAATTACCTGATCTCCACTAGCGTATGAATGTAGTCCAGATAAATAGAAATTTACTCCAAAATAAGTCATCATTATAGATCCATAAGCCACAATAGACCATAGATTAAAAGTGTACTTACCTCTTAGGCCAGGTATCAATCGCATATGTAATACAAATGCATAGATCATAATTGAGATGAGTGCCCAGGTTTCTTTTGGATCCCATCCCCAATATCGACCCCAGCTTTCATTTGCCCACATACCTCCTAAGAAATTACCAATAGTTAACATTATCAATCCAATGGTTAAAGCCATTTCGTTAATAGTGGTAATTTCTTTAATATTTAAATCCATTTTTTTCTTATTTTTTTCTGTAGTAAAAACAGTTAAAAGTAGTGCTACAATTCCCAAAATCATTCCCAAAGAAAAAGGACCATAACTCGCAACAATAATTGATACATGAACTAGTAACCACCAAGAGTTTAATACTGGTTGAAGGTTTGCAATTTCTGGATCTAACCAATTTTGGTGAGCAAAAGCAAGAATTACAGCTGTTAAAAAAGTTGTGGAAGCAATAGTTAATGATGATTTTCTTCCAAAGGCTAATCCAAACAACATAGTGGCCCAAGCAACATAAATAATAGACTCATAAGCATTGCTCCATGGTGCATTACCACTAATATACCAACGACTCATTAACCCGAGTAAATGCATGGTAAATAAAAAAATTGTTATTCCAATCAAGACTTTTACGACAAGTCCTATCCATTTTTTGTTGTTAAATATTTGAAGGATTACAAAAAAGATTAGAAAAATACTTGTAAACCCGTAATACTTGGCTAAATTCTTAAAAATCTGTAATTTATTATAGGTTACTTCCAAATCAATTTTTTCCTTGTTTGGGTATACTTTTGCACCGTATTTCTGTTGAAATTTTTTTATTCCATCCAACATTTTACTAGCTTCAGTATAATCACTATTTTCTTTTGCATACTGTAATAATTGGATATATACAGGTAATGATTGTCTAACAAATAAAGAATCATTTCCTATATAATTTGCTCTGGAACTTTCTGGAAAAGAAACCCATTTATTATTTTCATCATTTAATTTTGGAAAAATTCTTAGTACACTTAGACTTAATGCTTGAGAAAATAAATAAATACGTCTTTCTATTTTGATGACATCTTTTTCAAATTTATTCTGAACATTTTTCTTTTCAGCATCAGCGGCGTATTTTCTAATTTTTGATGCTCCTTTTTCATCATAGAAGTTAGCTAAAGTAGCATGGGTAGCATTTTTATCAACACCTATAATTTCTCGAATTTCTGTATTCCCTTTTTCTAGATATATAAATGGCACATTAAACCATAGTTTTGAGTTTTCTATGATAGATAAAAAGACTTGGCTAGGTTCTATTCCATTAAAATCATCATCATGAAATACCTTTCGCACTAGTTCAGAAGCAAAGGTATGGGCTGGTTTCATTCGTCCACCTATGTCTTGAATTATAAGTGTATTAAATTTTTCAGCGTGTTTTAGTTCCACTAAGTTAGCTCTAAGAATAGAGTCAATTTGATAATCAGATGGTTCATGTAAATGATTTTCTTGTGCTTGAGTAACTCCATTAATAGTAGAAAAAAGGATGATGAAAAGTGTTAGTGCAGCTTTCTTCTTTTTAATTTTTTTTAGTGTTTTCTTTAACGAATCGAAGCGAGTTCCAGGTGCAAACAAAATAGAAATCATTCCAAAATATAATAGAGAGTACCCTATGTAGGTAATGAGTGTACCCCAAAAATCATGATTTACAGACAAGTGGGTCTGTTCTACGTCACCAGAGAGATCATAACTTGCTTGAAAAAATTTATACCCTCTATGGTCCAAGATATGATTCATATATATTCTATAATCAAATATTTCTTCGGTATCAATTACAGTAATTTCACTTGCAAAAGCAGCAGCACTCTCTGATCCAGGATATTTTTCTAGTTGAAAATCATTTAATTTTACATTAAAAGGGGTTTCCAGTTCTTGTGGTCCATAATCTATTCTGAAATTTAATCCATTTAGAGAAAATTGAGTTGGTCTTTGTGGGGCATATTTACCTCCAAAAACTTCAATTTGCTTTGTTTCTTGGTCTACGGTAACATCTAATAATAATGCGTCTAGTTTTGAAGCATCTTTAGTATCACCTTTAGTTGTTTTTATGTTCCCTCTTTTTACAGGTTCTGGAATAACAAATGGAAGATCACCAATTCTATACAATGATCTCAGTTGAAATTCTTGAACACTGTCCTTGATGATAGAGCCTTCAACTCTGTCAGCCATTCGCATCCAAGTTCCATTATTTCTTGCTTGGATTTTAAGAGTTCCATCTTTTCTGAAGATATTGATAGTACCTGTATTATTTTCGGTTTCAAAACCAACAAGAACCCCATGAATATTTTGTAATGTTCCTTTTTTAAGATAATGTTCATGCCTAGAACCACTACTTGATTCAACTATAAATAAGTGCTCTTCCCCGTTTTTGTCTTCAAAAAATTGTTCTTTAGCCCATGGAAGATATTCTTTAAGTTTTACTGAAAACTCACTTTTTTTAAATTTTTGTTCAAAGGTCCAACTATTTCCTCCTTTAGCAGAGAACAAGGTAGGTTTGTGATATGTTTTTTGAACTTCATTGTTATCTACTACTAAATTTATATAGGTGGTCTCAGATAAGAATTTATTTGTTGTCTCACCTTCATTTATTAACATCAATCCTTCATAGCCAACATATCTAGTAATACCTGCTCCAATTAAAATCAGAAGAAAAGAAATATGAAACAATAAAACAGGCCATTTTTCTTTTTTCAATAATCGGTAACGAAAAATGTTTCCAAAGAAATTTATTACAAAAAACACCATGATAGCTTCAAACCACCATGCGTTGTATACTAATGCTTTAGCAGTTTGTGTTCCGTAGTCATTTTCAATCAAAGTAGCAACTCCCATCGCAGTAGAATAGATTATAAAAAGTACGGCAGTCAGACGGGTTGAGTAGAAAATATCAAATATTTTTTTCATCCTAAATTAGCTTAAAAAAAGATATGCAAATTTAAGAATTAAACATCGAAAAATTCATTGATTTACCTCTTTTTTAAAACCAAAAAAATAGTGTTAACTTAAGTTTAACAAGATTTTTTAATTCTGTCTAATTATTTAATAGAATCAATTAAAATAGCAACCATGTCTATGGCGGCTTGAGCAATTTTTGTTCCAGGACCAAATACACCCACGGCTCCACAATCAAAAAGAAATTGATAATCTTGAGCAGGTATTACACCTCCAACAATGACCATAATATCCTCTCTTTCATATTTTTTTAACTCAGAGATCACTTGTGGGACTAATGTTTTGTGACCTGCAGCTAGCGAAGAAATTCCAAGAATATGTACATCATTTTCTATTGCTTGTTTTACGGCTTCTTTTGGAGTTTGAAATAATGGACCGATGTCTACATCAAATCCTAAATCTGCGTAGGCAGTAGCGACAACTTTTGCACCTCTATCATGCCCGTCTTGCCCAAGTTTAGCAATCATAATACGAGGTCTTCTTCCCTCCATTTCTGCAAACTTATCTATGAGTTCTGTAGCTTTTTTAAATAACTTATTATTTTTTATTTCTTTACTATACACTCCTGAAATTGTTTTATGTACTGCTTTATGTCTACCAAAAGCAACCTCTAATGCATCAGATATCTCTCCTAGTGTAGCCCTTTCTTTAGCAGCTTTTACAGCTAAATGTAATAAATTTTTCTTTTTAATAGACTCAGGGTTGTTAGATTGAAGATGTAGCTTTGCGTTTTTTGTAATTTCCGTAAGTATTTCTTTTACTTTTTTTGAATCTCTATTTTTCTTTAAAATTGAAAGTCGTTTTATTTGTGATTTTCGAACAGCTTCATTATCAACATTCAATATTTGTAAAGGATCTTCTTCTTTTAATTGAAATTTATTTACACCTACAATTATATCTTGTCCACTGTCTATTTTTGCTTGTTTTTTTGCTGCTGCTTCTTCAATACGCATTTTAGGAATTCCTTTTTCTATTGCTTTTGTCATTCCACCTAATTCTTCTACTTCCTGGATTAAATTCCATGCTTTGTTTGCTATATCTTCAGTCAGTTGTTCTAGATGATAACTTCCAGCCCAAGGGTCTACAGTTTTTGTAATGTGAGTTTCTTGTTGTAAATATATTTGTGTATTCCTAGCTATTCTTGCAGAAAAATCTGTTGGTAAAGCTATGGCTTCATCCAGAGCATTTGTATGAAGGCTTTGTGTACCTCCAAATACTGCTGCCATTGCTTCTATAGCCGTTCTTGCTACATTGTTAAATGGATCTTGCTCTGTTAAACTCCATCCACTAGTTTGAGAGTGTGTTCTTAATGTGAGTGATTTTGGATTTTTGGGATGAAACTCTTTAACTAATTTTGCCCAAAGCATTCTTGCAGCTCTCATTTTTGCTATCTCAGTAAAATGATTCATTCCGATGGCCCAGAAAAATGATAATCTTGGTGCGAAAGAATCTATTTTCATTCCTGTTTCTATTCCTTTTTTTATGTATTCTAATCCATTAGCTAGCGTGTACGCTAATTCAATTTCTGGAGTAGCACCTGCCTCTTGCATATGATATCCTGAAATAGATATTGAATTAAATTTTGGCATTTTTTCGCTAGTATATTCAAAAATATCTGCTATTATTTTCATTGATGGAGTTGGAGGATAGATATACGTATTTCTAACCATAAACTCTTTTAAGATATCATTTTGAATAGTTCCTGATAGATCTATTTCATGAACTCCTTGTTCTTGTGCAGCTACAATATAAAATGCTAATATTGGCAACACAGCCCCGTTCATAGTCATAGAAACAGACATTTTATCTAAAGGAATCCCTTCAAATAATATTTTCATATCTTCTACAGAGTCAATAGCTACCCCTGCTTTTCCAACATCTCCTTCTACACGTTCATGATCGGAATCATACCCTCTATGAGTTGCTAGATCAAAAGCGACGGACAATCCTTTTTGACCAGCAGCTAAATTTCTTCTGTAAAATGAATTGCTCTCTTCTGCAGTTGAAAATCCTGCATATTGTCTAATAGTCCATGGTCTTTTAACATACATTGTAGAGTAGGGACCTCGCAGGTTTGGGGCTATACCAGCTCCAAAATCTTCATGATCAAAACTTTTATTATGTCCCCTTTTTTGAAGATTTAATGATAGATTTTGAAGTGTTTTTCTAGCCATTGTCAAGTTTTATAAATTGATACAGCTTTACATTCATGTTTTCTATTCCTCTTTTTTGAATGATTATTGTTAGTAGCTCTTTTATTTTATCATTAATCATAATTCCTTTTTTAATCTATTTTGTTCTAGTTTTTCAGACAATCTTTTTTTAAGAATTGGGGGAATTAATGTTTTTGAACTATTCGTTTTTAGAAATGGATATATTTGAAGCTCATGCTTCATTTTATTTGTTAGTTCAGGCAATAAATTGGTACCTATAAGGATGGTTTTATTTTCGTTAAATCTGTCTTGTTCTTTTTCTGCGTGCTCATTTATTTTTCTTTGGATAGCTCCCTTTTTTAGTTGGCTTAAAAAGCCACCATTTTTTTCTATTTGCTTAAATAGCTGCAGTGCTTTTTCAGCAAATTGTTTTTCTAAGCTTTCAACATAATAAGAACCATTTGTAATTTTATGAGCATCAGAAAAATAGGCTTCATTTTTTAAAATTAATAACTGATTTCGTGCAATTCGTTCTCCAAACTCATTTGACTTGTGGTAGATTGAATCATAAGAAATATTCGAAATTGTATTTACACCACCAAGAATTGCACTCATGCATTCACTGGTGGTTCTTAACATATTAACGTTGTAGTCATATATTGTTTTATTACGTAAAGTTGGTTTAGAAAAAATATGAGCGGTAAAGTCATCAACTTTGTATTCATTAAACAAAGTATCTAATAATATTCTGAAGGCTCTTAATTTTGCAACTTCAAAGAAGTAATTATTTCCAATGGAAAAATTGAAATGAATTTTTGTAATAATAGATGGTCCGAAAATCTCAATATATTCATTGGTGTGAGCTAATGCGTAAGCCAATTCTTGAATAATACTTGCCCCTGCATTTTGATATAAAGATGCATTAACACTAATAGAGTTATTTGAGTCGTATATAAATTTTTTTGTCTCAGCTATATCTGAGTTCATATTGGTGTACCAATTTCCACTAGAAGCTAAATTCTCTATAATATCTATCTGAAAATAGATATGACTATTGTTACAATAATTATAGATATTATTAACAAAAGTAGCGTCCAAAAATTCAAGTTTTAGATATAAGGATGTTTTGTCTATATCTATATTATCTAGTAGTAACTTGTAATTAAATTTTTTATTTGCAATAAACTGAATAGCTGTGGCTCCTCTCTCTATACTATCTAAAGCTAATTTATTGGCAATTTCGATATTGTCTACAAAAATTGTTTGACAAATATTATAACCAACATCGGGTAAAGAAATCTTTGATAAATGCCTGTCTTCTTTGGTATAGAATGGTTTTACGGAAATGCCGTCATTTGATTTCCATATCAAGGATTCATTATAATCAAGTCCATTCAGGTCTACTTGAATTTTTTGTTTCCAAGCAGCTGCAGTTATGGTATCAAAATCATTAAACAAAAAACTAGCCATTTATTTTTTTAAAGTATCGTATTCTATAATGTAAATATCTTCATTATCTTTTTTCATTAAATATTGCTCTCTAGCAAATTTTTCAAGTTGAAGAGAGTCTTGAAGTTCTATAATTGTTTTTTTGTCTTTACTAATTTCCTTTTTATAAAAGTTTATAGTATTATTTAATTCTTTAATTTCCTTTTTAAACTCTTTGTTTAACTGAACATTGGTATCAAAAAAAAACATCCATACTAGAAAACTACTGAAAATGATTACATAAGAATTAGTTAGAAACTTGAAAAGTTTATTTTCTTTTATTTTTTTTGAAACCATATTTTACAAGCGTTCACTTATTACAGTTCTAACTATATCAATAGCTACAGTATTGTATCTGTCATTCGGTATGATAATGTCTGCAAAGCTTTTTGTAGGCTCAATAAATTGCTGATGCATAGGTTTAAGGGTTTCTTTGTATCGATTTAAAACTTCATCAATATCTCTACCTCTTTCCTTTATATCTCTTTTTACTCGTCTAATTAGCCTTTCGTCTGCGTCTGCGTGAACAAATATTTTTATATCAAACAGATCTAGTAATTTTTTGCTATTAAAAATTAAAATTCCTTCTACGATTACTACTTTTCGGGGTTGAGTTTTTAAAGTGTCTTTTGTTCTATTGTGTGTTACGAAAGAATAGATAGGTTGTTGTATTTCTTTCCCAGATTTTAAAGTTATAATATGCTGTTCTAATAATTCAAAATCTATGGCTCTAGGGTGATCAAAATTGATTTTTATTCTTTCTTCATAGGATAAATTGTCTGTAGATTTGTAATAAGAATCCTGTGAAATAACACAGACCTCATCTACTGGTAATTCATTTAAAATTTGATTTACAACAGTTGTTTTACCACTTCCTGTTCCTCCAGCTATACCTATTACAAGCATTGTTAAATTTTATTATTAATTTGATAAATATTGTACACAAATTTAACAAAATAATAATTGATTAGTTTATTAATAGTCTTCTTTAGTAAAGAAGTAATAATTTCATAAAAATTAATGAAAGAACGTGGAGAAATGAGGTAAATTTTTGATTTTTTGTCGCAATAAGTGGATTACTTCATTACATTCAATAATACTATACTGGTATTGTTGCAAATACATACCTGTAAATGCTTTCGCATTTTGGCTCTTTTATTTTTTTATTCGCACAAATAAACTTGACTTGACCACAAACAAAAAACCCAACTTCTTTGAAGTTAGGTATCTACTTGTCGGGATGAGAGGATT
>JABAZK010000101.1 GCA_018608485.1 Flavobacteriaceae bacterium
ACAAAAATACAATTTTACAACTCAAAAGATATTTGTAATATTGAATAAATATTTTATGTAATGATACAGCCTTTTGATGATACTTATTTTATGAAAAAAGCACTACAGGAAGCAGAGTTAGCTTTTAATAAAAAAGAGGTACCTGTTGGGGCTGTGATTGTAATGAACGATAAAATTATTGCTAGAGCACACAATCTTACCGAAACACTTAACGATGTAACTGCACATGCGGAAATGCAGGCATTTACAGCAGCAGCAGATTTTCTAGGAGGCAAATACCTGAAAGACTGTATACTTTATGTAACCTTAGAGCCCTGTCAAATGTGTGCTGGAGCAAGTTATTGGACTCAAATTGGAAAGATTGTTTACGGCGCTTCAGAGCCTCAAAGAGGGTTTGTTAATTTACAAACAACGCTTCACCCAAAAACAAAGGTAGTTAGTGGTATTTTAGAAGATGAATGCAGTTATTTGATGAAGCGATTTTTTATTGAACAACGTAATTTAAATTAGAACCCCTCATCAACTCCTGCAATTTTTTGGTTGTAAGAGTGTGTGTCTAACAGACAAACACATCAGTTAAACTTTTTTAATAACACTGGTAACTATTCCCCAAATTACAAAATCATTCTCTTCAGTGATTTTAATTATTGGGTAATTAGGATTTTCTGGTTGCAGCCACACCTCGCCATTCTTTACTTTTAATCGTTTTACAGTAAATTCACCATCCAAAAAACAGACAGCTATTTTGTTATTTTCAGGCTCGAGGCTCCTGTCAATAACCAATAAATCATTATCGTCTAAGCCAGCTCCAATCATAGATTGTCCATTTACTTTAGCAAAAAAAGTAGCTTCTTTGTTTGTAATTAGCTCTTCATCAAGAGAAATTCTTGTTTCCTTAAAATCGTCTGCAGGAGATGGGAAACCAGCAGATATGCCAGTATCAATAAAAATAGCACCTTTGCTATTGGATATTTTTGGGGTAAAAAATTGAAGTTTTTTTATCATTTATTTTATGGTAATAATATCGTTTATTTTTGTGGTATACTTTGGAGATAAATGTTCTTGTTTCATCTTCCAAGTTCGTTGTAAATCTTGATTTGCTAATTTAATGGTGGTTGGGTTAAATTTTTTATTTAGATGATCTATGGCAGACATTAATGGTTTGTGTTTTGGATTTTCATGTAGAAATAAGTTTAACTGGTGGTTGTTAGTAGCAACAAGACCCGTAACAATAACTCCTGCTTTTTTATAATTGATTCCTTTTTTAAAAATTGTTTTTATTGCCTCTATAGCAGCTTTTGTAATGTTAAGGGTAGAATCTGTTGGGTATGAAAAAATAATGGTTTTTGACGCACTATATTGTTCTGCGTTTTTTTTGTGACGATCACTTCTAAGCATCACTATGATCATATGACAACTAGATTTTTGTGCTCTTAATTTAGATGCGCATTGTGCTGCAAAAGTGGAAATCCTTTCTGTAATATTTTCAATGTCTGAATAACTCTGTTCAAAACTTCTAGTAGTAGCAATAGATCGTTTTATTTCTTTTATTTCAAATCCAATAGTTGGAATTCCTTCTAAATCTTTTTTTAACCGCCACTCTGTAATAGAGAAATTACTGCGAACCCAATCATCGGATAATTGTGTAAAATCAAAAGCTGTTTTACACCCTTTTAAGAGCAATCTTTTTTCTAGACGATGACCAATTCCCCATATATTTTTTACAGCGGTCCATTTTAAGGCCTTTAAGCGTTTTTCTTCAGAATCAATTACATAAACTCCACCTGTTTCTTTTGGGAATTTTCTTGCAATCTTATTAGCAACTTTACAGAGCGCTTTAGTTGGAGCAATTCCAACACAAGTTGGTATTCCAGTCCATTTTAAAATTCGCTGTCGAATGCTCTTGCCGTATTCATTAAAATTACGCTGATCAAACCCGGTAAGATCAATAAACGCTTCATCGATGCTGTATACTTCAACATTTGGTGTAAACTGCTCTAGAATTGTCATAACTCTGGCGCTCATATCACCATATAACGGATAATTAGAAGATAAAATGGTAATGTTATGATGCTTACAGAAGTTTTTCCATTTAAAAATAGGAGCACCCATTGGTAAATTTAACGCCTTAGCTTCATCACTTCTAGCAATTACACAACCATCATTATTACTTAATATGGCAACAGGTTTTTTTTGTAAGCTAGGGTTAAATACCCGCTCACAGGAAGCATAAAAATTATTACAATCTACCAAAGCATACATATTTGTAAAGATACAAACAAGAAAGTATCAAAGAATATCAATGAGTTACTTATATTTGGAAAAACGATAAGAATTATGAACATCTTTGATATAGTGATAGCGGTTATTCTAATTATTGCTTTTGTAAGAGGCTTTGTAAAAGGGTTTTTTGTTGAGATAGCTTCTTTAATAGCTTTAATTGGAGGGGTTTACGGAGCGATTCATTTTTCTTACTTTGCTGCAAATATTTTAAAGAAATATGTAGATTGGAGTGAGAATTATATCGCTTTAACAGCATTTGCGGTTACCTTTATAATCATTGTAATTGCAGTTTCCTCTTTAGGAAAAGTCTTAACAAAAATGGCAAATTTTGCAGCTCTTGGACTTATTAATAAAATATTTGGAGGCGTCTTTGCTCTTTTAAAAAGTGGCGTAATTTTAAGTGTAGTTTTTGTCTTTATTGCTCGAGTAAATAGCACAATCCCTTTTATAGAAAAAGAGACCTTAGATACTTCTGTTTTGTATGCGCCTGTAAAAGAAATTGTTCCTACGATATTTCCTCAAATTATTGAAGAGATTGATGAAAAGAAAGAGGATTTTCAACAAAAATAAACGCCATAACTTATCTCAATGTTAAGTTATAGCGTTTAAAAAAGTATCTCTTAAATTTATAAACTAAAAAAGATAGTTCAGATAATTCCTTAGGAGTCTTTATGGTCTTTTACCCATTGTAAGCAACTTTTAAAGTTCTCAAATACATGTTCTTCAGAAATTAATTTAGGGATCATATTTACACGTTCTAACATATATCTTGGTTGCTTTTGAAGATCAACAAATAAGACATTTTTATTTGCCTTTTTTAAGTCTATAATACTGTCTTCTAGTGCATATAACCCAGATTGATCTATATATTGCATTCTATCCATACGGATGACAATGGTAGCTGCTGTATTTGGAATCTGTTTTGCAAGTTGTTGAAAATCGCTTGTGTAACCAAAAAATAACGGGCCTTTAATATGCTTGATGAAAATTTCATCACGTAATTTTTTTGTGATTCCAATTTCATCAGCCCAAGATT
>JABAZK010000040.1 GCA_018608485.1 Flavobacteriaceae bacterium
CAAACCAAAAACCAAGTTTAAACCCGCCAATTCTAATACTATTTAATTCATCTACTAATACAATTCCAAAGCCATAGGAGACAACAAACCAAATAGATAACAAGATTGACAGATACTTTAAGTTCGTTTTCCAATATTTTTTTTGATCGCTTATTTTCATCCTACTATTTTATATTATTATTTATGATACCTTTTCTTATTATCTAAGTTTCTTTTAAACTATCTATACTGCTTAACATGATATTTACAGGACAGGTATTATTATAAACTCGATTCATATACTTTTTCTAAAAAGTATTTTTTAATATAATTCTTTACAATATACAAGATTATTAATTTCTTAGCCGTTTACAACTAGTGTATTTATTTTTCTATATTGAGGGGATCAAAAGCTATGTTATTATAAAATTTCTGCTTTTATTTTACTCCATTTCTTCATCAATAAAAACGCTGAAAAAAGAGCAATAATTGTTAATAAAATTGCATTGTCATAATACCCATAAATCCAATATCCGGTAGCAAACATGCAACTATAAATTAGTATACATCCTAATAACATTGCTATAATTCCAGATGGAACGCTCCAACCCTTACCATTTTCACTTAATAATATTCCTTCTTTTTTTGCTCTATTGATTATTTTCTTCCATCCTGGACCTCCAGGCTGAGTTTTTTTATAAAAATTTTGTAATACTTCTTTTTGCTCTGGCTGGGTTACATAGGTAGCAAATAACCAACATAAAGTAGTTATTAAAACTACAAATGGATATTCGTAATAGTTTTGAAAAACTCCAGTTTTAGGAGCAAATAAATAGTCTCCTACAAATGTTAATTTTAATACAATTGAAATAATCCCTGATACAAACATTGCTGTAATTTCACTCCAAGCATTAATTCGCCACCAAAACCATCTTAGAATAAAAATTAATCCTGTTCCTGCTCCAAATACTAATAATAATTCAAATAATTGTAAGGCGTTTTGAAGGAATAAAGCTAATATTGCACTTAGAACCATTAATAGTACAGTAGAAATTCTTCCTACAAAAACAAGTTTTTTTTCTGAGGCTTTTGGGTTTACTTGTTGTTTGTAAAAATCATAAACCATATAAGATGAGCCCCAATTTAACTGTGTAGAAATAGTACTCATATAAGCGGCTATTAAAGATGTTAAAACTAATCCAAGTAATCCGCTTGGCAACATTGTAAGCATCGCAGAGTATGCCAAGTCATGACCTAACTTATTCTCTGTTACATTTGGAAAAGCTTCTTGTATACTTGCTAAATCTGGAAATATTACTAAAGATGCTAGAGCAACAATAATCCAAGGCCAAGGTCTTATTGCGTAATGCATAATATTAAAGAAAAATGTAGCTCCAATTGCATGATTTTCATCTTTAGCAGCTAACATTCTTTGAGCGATGTAGCCCCCTCCTCCTGGCTCTGCCCCAGGATACCAAGAACTCCACCACTGAACAGCAAGTGGAATAATTAATAATGTGATTACAGATTGTTTATCACTAAAATCTGGTAATATAGAAAGTTTATTAGCTACATTTTCATTAGCTAAAAGAGCTTCTATACCCCCAACTTCTGGAATGTTTACCAAGTAAAAAGCGGCACCAATAGCACCTCCCATAGCTACAAAGAATAAAATAAAATCAGTATATACGACACCTTTAAAACCACCTAATGCACTAAACGCAACCGTAATTAACCCAGCACTAATTACCGTTTGCCAAGGTTCTAATCCTAACATTATACCCCCTATTTTTATTGCTGCTAGGGTAACTGCCGACATAGTTATTACATTAAAAATTACCCCTAAGTAAACAGCTCTAAACTTTCTTAAAAAATGTGCTGGTGGCCCTCCATATCTAAGCTCATAAAATTCAATATCAGTATTAACATTAGACTTTCGCCACAACTTAGCATAAATAAAAACAGTAAGTAGTCCAGTTATTAAAAAAGCCCACCACACCCAGTTACCTGACACACCATTTGTTCTTACAATATCTGTAACTAAGTTAGGAGTATCTGTAGAAAATGTTGTTGCTACCATAGATACACCTAGAAGCCACCATGGCATTGTTTTCCCAGATAGAAAAAACTCAGAAGAACTTTTTCCAGATTTTTTTGAAAAATAAATACCTATTGAAAGTGTAATTGCAAAAAATAAAATGATGATTACAAAGTCTAATGAAGTTAATGTTACCATAGGTAAAAATAATTTAATTATCCTACTAATTAGAAAAGGAAAGAAAAAAGAAGAGTGATAAAATCACCCTTCTTGAATTCAAAATTAAAACTTTTTAAACTGAAAAACTCGTTTCAATCATAAAGAAACTGAACATAAGCCTAAAAAGAAAACTATTTCGACAAATGACAACTTAATGATGATTAAAACTGCAAAAAATAGTCTCTAAAAATAAATATTAATCTTTATGGGCTACTGTTTTAATTAGATTGTACTTTTTAAAATTCTCAATTATATAATTAGCATATCTTAAAAAACCCAGATCGGTAAGATGAACACCATCTACTGTTCCTTCATTATCCATACCATCAGCTTTCATATCTTCTATATAAAAAATATTTTGAAATCCATTTTTTAAAATTTTATCATATTCATTTTTAAGTGCCAAATTTTCTTGTATCAATTCAGTTTCTATTGTCTTATCTAAAAAGGCTGTCTTATACATCATATTTTCAACAAAAATAATAGGTGTTGATGGTTGTTTTTTTCTGATAATTTTTACTAAAGGTAAGACACGTTCTTTCACTTGTTTTATATTCATATTTTGCAAACATTCAATCACATAAACACTAGCTTTAATTTCAGAAATTAATTCAATTATTGGTGTTTCCATTCTACCATTCCCACTAAACCCAAAATTAATACAATCTACATCTAGTTTTCTAGATATAATATTTGTGTGTGCCATCCCTGGTCTGGAAGCACAGCCTCCCTGAGTAATACTTGTACCATAGAAAACAATAGGTTTTTTTGTGTTGGGAGTAGCCTTTTTAATTTGAGCATCACTATCTATACCTATTTCTAATTTGGTAACTCCATCGTACAAGGGTAAGAATAATTTATACTCTCTAAATTCAGAACTTATGTTTGTTATTAGTTCATATTCATTTATACTATCAGAAGCGACTTCGTTATTTTGATATTTCTTTTGACCTACTAGGGCTCCTGCTGAAGTTACATATCTCCATTTATTGTTATATTTCGTATATAAGTCTATTCCCTTAATACCAGTAGATGCCATATGAGGCATATCAAAATCATTTAAAATTGTCCATTTTAAACTAA
>JABAZK010000081.1 GCA_018608485.1 Flavobacteriaceae bacterium
CACTCGCTTAATTTATATCTGAAAAAGTCCACTTTTATTTGACGACATACATTTTATAGAAACTTTAATACCAATAATTATAATGAATAATAAAATATTAGTTTGGTCAATTACAGCAGCCTTAGCAGGTTTCTTATTTGGTTTTGATACAGTCGTAATTTCAGGTGTAGACAAAAAGCTACAATTATTATGGAATTCTTCAGATGCATTTCATGGCAGTGTTGTAATGTCAATGGCTCTTTGGGGTACCGTTATTGGCGCTATTTTTGGAGGTATTCCAACTAATAAATTAGGAAGAAAGAAAACATTATTAATAATAGGAATACTTTATACCATATCAGCTATAGGTTCTGGTTTGGTAAATGACCCATATACATTTGCTTTCTTTAGGTTTTTAGGTGGTTTAGGTGTTGGCGCATCCACAATTGCAGCACCAGCGTATATTTCTGAAATTGCACCCGCTAAAGACAGAGGGCGTTTAGTTGCGCTGTATCAATTTAATATTGTTTTAGGAATTTTAATAGCATTCTTATCTAATTATTTATTAAATGGTATTGGTGAAAATGCATGGAGATGGATGTTAGGTGTAGAGGCAATTCCTGCAATTATATATTCACTTTTTGTACTTACTGTTCCTAAGAGTCCAAGATGGTTATTATCTAAGTTCAGAAATGAAGAAGCTAAAGAGGTCTTGTCAATAATTAACCCAGATGTAGATCCAGAAATATTATTATTGGAAATGAATTCTAATAATCAAATTGATGATTTAAAAGAAACAATTTTTTTAAAAAAATATAGATTCCCATTAACTTTAGTTTTTTTGATAGCAATGTTTAATCAACTATCAGGTATAAATGCCTTTCTTTATTATGCTCCAAGAATTTTTGAAGAAGCTGGTTTAGGTGAAAGCACTGCATTATTAAGTAGTATAGGAATAGGAGTAACTAATCTAATTTTTACATTATTAGGTGTGTTTTTAATCGATAAATTGGGTCGGAAAACACTTATGTATTTTGGGTCAATAGGATATATTATTTCTTTAAGTTTAGTAGCATTTGCATTCTTTTTTGGATGGGCAGGTATTGCAGTACCAATATTTCTATTCTTATTTATAGCATCCCATGCAATTGGCCAAGGAGCTGTAATTTGGGTATTCATCTCAGAAATATTCCCAAACCATTTAAGAGCTTCAGGTCAATCCTTTGGGAGCACAACACATTGGTTTTTAGCAGCATTAATACCTGCTCTTATACCAACTTTATTCTCTACAATTGGAGCTGGAGTAGTATTCTTATTTTTCGCCATTATGATGGTCTTTCAATTGCTATTTGTAATTTTTATTATGCCAGAGACTAAAGGAGTGTCTCTAGAAGAATTAAGTAATAAACTAATTAATGAACGCAAGAAATAATATGAAAATTTTAAAAAACACCATTCTAATTTTAATCACTTTGGTTGCATCGTTCTTATCAGGGTGCAAAGATAAAAACCAAAATAATCAAAATGAAACTGAGGTTGTAGTTTCATCTTATTCAGAAGAGGATTTATATCGCCCAAACTTTCATTTTACACCAAAAAAAGGTTGGATGAATGACCCAAATGGGATGTTCTACAAAGATGGCTATTATCATTTATATTTTCAACACTATCCTGAAGGAAACACCTGGGGACCTATGCACTGGGGACACGCCATAAGCACAGATATGGTAACATGGAAAGAAATGCCTATTGCCATATACCCGGATGAAAAGGGGTATATCTTTTCAGGAAGTGCAGTTGTAGATGTTAATAATAGCTCTGGGTTTTCCAAAAATGGCATTGAGCCAATAATAGCCATGTTTACTTATCATGATATGGATGGCGAAAAAGCAGGAAAAACAAATTATCAATCACAAGCCATTGCATATTCTTTAGATGAAGGAAAAACGTTTACTAAATATGCTGAAAATCCAGTAATTAAAAACCCAGGCATTAAAGATTTTAGAGACCCTAAAATAGTTTGGGATTCCATCCATAATAAATGGTTAATGGTATTGGCAGCTGGTCAGAAAATTATGTTTTATAGCTCTTCAAATTTAAAAGATTGGAAACTAGAGTCCGATTTTGGAGATGATATAGGAGGGCATGGTGGCGTTTGGGAATGTCCAGATTTCTTTCCAATGGTAGTTCAAGGAACAGACGAAATTAAATGGGTGCTATTTGTTAGTATTAACCCAGGCGGACCAAATGGAGGTAGTGCCACCCAATATTTTGTAGGCGATTTTGATGGTAAGCAATTTAAAATAGATGCATCGTTTGAGAACGACATAAATAATATGGAGCATAAATCTATTTGGATTGACTATGGAAGAGATAATTATGCAGGAGTAACTTGGGCTAATATCCCAGATACTAATGGTCGTAAATTATTTATGGGATGGATGTCTAATTGGGATTATGCCAATATAGTACCAACTGAAACTTGGAGAAGTGCTACAACATTAGCAAGATCTGTTGAACTTCAAAAAATAGATTCCAGTTACAGACTATTATTTCAACCTGTAAAAGAATTATTTAATTATAGAAGCACCAAATTTAAAAAAGAATCTATAGTAATAAAAAGAGCTGAAAAAATTATTGATTCAAAATCTATCGATTTATCAAGTACGGAAATTAATTTCAAAATCTTAGATTTAAAAAATAGTAGTTTCACTTTCAAACTTACTAATAAGCAAGGAGATACATTAGCTTTTGGATACAATAATGGTGAAAAAAACTTTTTTATAGATAGAAGAAAATCTGGTAAAACAGGGTTTTCAGAAAAGTTTGCAAATCGAGTTTCTTTGGCTAAAAGAACATCGCTAAATCCAGATTTACTTGGAACAATTATTCTTGATAAAACATCTATAGAACTGTTTTTTGATAATGGAGAAACAGTAATAACAGAAATATTTTTTCTGAACTCTCCATTCAGCGAACTAAGTATTGAACCTAAAGACCAAGAATTTATTCTTGGCAAGATTGAAATTCACAAACTAAATATTAACCAAATTAAATGAAATTAAAATGAAATTAAAACAACTTTTAATTCTGCCTGTATTCGCCCTTATGAGCGTTTGGGCAAATTCACAAGTAAAAGGTACTGTTACCTCCGAGGAGGATGGTATGCCTTTACCCGGAGTATCTATAGTAGTACCTGGTTCAACTCAAGGTGACGCAACAGATTTTGATGGAAATTATGTATTGAAAAATGTTGTAAAACTTGATAATTACTTTAGCCCTGGACAATTAGAAGAAAAAATGAAAGA
>JABAZK010000184.1 GCA_018608485.1 Flavobacteriaceae bacterium
ATATTTTTTATCAAACGCTATAGCTTGCCATACATACCCTTATTCTATAACTGCAATATTAATTTTTTCTAAATTTATTTTTGATGCAATTTGAATATAAACATCCTATTACTCTCTAGCGAAGTCATCCTGCAATCGTACAATATCATCCTCGTTTGATGGTGACTCAGCATCTGTATGCTGCCAAAACTCTGCAACTATACCCCAACTCTCTAAACCAATAAGGCGGTGACGCTCTCCTTTTTTAAGGGTGATAACATCCCCATCATGATGGGTTATCATAGGTTTTTGGGTGTCATCAAAACTTCTAATTACGCCAACCGGCCCTTTAACAACACGCCAAGACTCGGCTCTTCTGTGATGGTATTGCCAAGATAATCTTGCCTGAGGTTTTACCGCAAGTATTTTTGGACTTAATTTACCAGCTTTGCGAAGGGTATCTACATCAAAGCCATCAAAATATATGTTGGAGAAACGCTGCGCATCTTCTTCTTTAATTACAAAAAAACCTCCCCAAGGACGGGTATGGTCATAGGAGTCTATCTTTAAATTGTGATGAGTCAGCTCTTTTTCTATGGTAGTAAATATTTGCATATTTATTTTTTTAAAAGCCAGCTGCTTGATTGTATTTTATCTCCTAAACCATCTAGAAGCGCAATACCCATCTTCTCACAAATAGGACGCTCTGGTATGGTATTATTGTTTTGGTCTCCACCGTTTGCAAAGGCTAGATCATACTCTTGGCCATAGTCCTTGGCAATACTGGCAATAGTCTCGCAAACTGTTCTGTCTTTGTCTATAGATAAAATAGCCTTGTCTACGGGTTTTAGAGAAGAAACTATTAACATGCGCTCGTCTTCAAGCTGAAACTCTTTACTTTGTTTTAAAGCTCTTTGATGGTCACTATTAACAATTACAAAAAGAACATCTGCCAACTTTTTGGCGTTTTGAAAATACTCAAGATGCCCTTTATGTATGGGGTTAAAATATCCAGAAACAATGATTGCTTTTTTTTTCATGGGTAATATAAATTTAAATGAAAATCTCTAAATTAGAGCATCATGTTTGTTTTGTAAAAACTAAGAAGCTGTAATTACTTAGTTTATTAAACGGCTTCGCCGCCCTGACTTACATCAAAGAGGCTAAATTATTAAAAAACAACCACTTACGTGATTAGTAGGTGTTAAACAAAATTATTACAATTATGTGAGCAAAAAAAGTATTTTACGCCTAGTTTTTGGGCAAAAATTAGCCCCTCTCAACCAAACAAATGAGTGAAAATATACGATGAATATTAAAAGGTTTAATGTAATGTAGGTCAAGCTTTTTTTCTAAAAGATAAAGAGCCATCTTCATTTTTAATTAAAAACGAAGGGAGACAAATAACAAATACCGAGATGAGCAATAGCACAATAAAGGCAATATTTATGTCAATCCCTGATATTAAAAATGAAAGACCCGTTATAAAAATAGTATAGACAATAACCACCAGGGTTGCTTTACGGTGAGACAAACCAAGACGCAATAGGTGGTGGTGAATGTGATTTTTATCTGCAGAAAAAGGACTTTTTTTCCTTAAAACTCTAACCACGAAAACACGAAAGGTATCTACCAAAGGATAAGAGAATACAGACATTAATACAACAATTTTAGTATCGCCAAATAATTGATCTGAGGAGTTAGTTACAGAAATAAAATCAAGACACAAATACCCCAAAATAATACCCATAACAAGAGAACCGTTATCACCAAGAAATATTTTCCTATCAGAAAACATATTATAATACATAAATGGGATAAGACAACCCATACCCGCCATGCTCACAAGCATGTTATAGTAATCTGTTTCAACAAATCCAACGTATGCAAAAAATGAGAAAGCTACCACAGAAATCCCTGAAGCCAAACCATCAATGCCGTCAATTAGGTTTAACATGTTAACAAAAACTACATACACAAATACAGAAAGCAATAAAGAAGGAATATAAGAAATTTCAGAAAAACCAAAAAGGCCATGCATGTTTGTTATATATAATGGCGCATTGTGAATTAAGACAAAACAAACTACAAGTTGTAAAATTAGCTTAGTCATAGGTTTTAAACCAACAATATCGTCTAAGACACCTACAAATAATAATAACATAGATCCAAAGCCCAAAAGAAAAAAATCGGTGGCTTCAATTCTTGAAGGAAAAACAAAAGCTACAATAAACATAGAGAAAGCTGCCGCTAAGTATACTGCAACACCACCTAAAACTGGAACTTCTGTTGTGTGAGATTTTCTTGCAGATGGAGAATCGGTAATTTTTTTTGCTAGCGCTAATTTACGGACGGTGGGAACAAAATATATAGAGAGAATAGCGGCTAAAAATTGGGCTAAAAATCCATACAATAAGATATCGTTTGATATGTACTCTATAACACCTTCAGCCATATTACAAATTAAAAAAATTATTGACACGAATTTACACTTTTACCTGATAAATCACACATTACACCGATAAATGTGACTAACACACCGATAAATGTGACTAAATCAATTTTACTATACAATTAAATAATTGTCACAAATACGATTTTTACAATACTACTAAAATCATGAAATAAAACTATAAAAATTACTTGCTCTTTACTCACAAAATAAACTTGAGATAAAACAATTAATAATTAACATTTATCTGCACAACATTATAATCAAAGTTAAAGTTTTAACAATCATTTTTTGATACATATATGATACAAATACCAACTAACTTACCAAAATAAATTTACTGGTGTAAAAATATCTGCTAAGGCCACAAAAAACTACTATTATTAAATTAATTATGAATAAACACCAAAATACACCTATTTTAAAACTGTAATTTTTATATTTGAATATGAAGAAAAATATATATTTTACGCTTGCATTTTTATTTATGCTTGTGTATTCAAGCCATTCATACAATCCAAAAATAATTGATACTTTAAAAATCCATCAACAGATTAAAAAGTTTGGACTTGATGAGAAGATACTAAATTTTAAAGCAAATTTTTTCAAAAGCATTGTCTTTAAAAATGACTCTCTTATTTATTACAACCCTGATGGAACGCTACACTTATTTGAAATACATCTAGGAGTTTCTCCCGTGGTGCACAAAATTTCAAAAAGCATACATTCTGGTCACAATTTTTATAGAAATTTATTTTTATACGAAGAAACACTATACAGCTATGGAGGTTTTGGTTTATTTAATTCGTATCCAGGTATCATTCATTTCGACCCATCTCTTGGTGGA
>JABAZK010000102.1 GCA_018608485.1 Flavobacteriaceae bacterium
TTTCTTGAGTAATAAGTAGATAAGGACTCTTTAAGCCTAACATTTGAATTTGACGTGTTCCTGTTAGGGCATCAGAAAAATTAACATCTATAGAAGGATTGGTTTCAAAACTTTCCGCCAAATTACAACAAGCAGCCTTAAGCAGTTCTTCACTATTTACTGTAAAAACGTTTTGTGTTTGAATAAAAGATCTTTGAGTTGCCTTCTTCTTACTTTTTAAGGTTACTTCTTCTAATTCATTCTCTAATGTTATAAAATGGTTTATTGGCTCTAAATCAGTTATAACAAGTGTATCAGTCTTATAACCAACATAACTCACTACAAGTTTCTTATAATTTTTCTTGTAAGGAATTTGAAACCACCCTTTTTCATCTGTTGTTGCTCCGACAGTGGTGTTTAACCAAAAAACGTTGGCGCCAAAAACTCCTAAATTATCTTTAGGATTATTTTTATCCATAATCATACCTTTTAAGGTCTCTTGAGAGAACAAAAAAGTTGGTAAAAATATTAATATGATAAAAAAACTATTTTTTTTCATTGAATTGAATTTAACTTTAATAACTAGACGATTTATCATCTAAAAAGATGATGTTTAAGTATTGTTATCTTAAAAATTAAATTAAATAAGTCTGATAAAGTACTTGAATGTCTTTACTTATGTCTGGGGGAGGGAAATCTTTAAAATACTCGGTTTTAAGGGGGGGCGTATTATGAAAATGAAAATGAGTATGCAGAAATAGAAGATTAGGTTCTAAGTCATATAAACTTAAAGATTTTTCTGTATTGTATAAAAATGACTCAAAGAAGGTTATTTCGTCTTTACAGCAATGATCCCTCTTTAATGATGGGATACTTGAATTTGACGAAACCTCCTCCATCCCACAATGATTAGCTTTCCCAAAATAAGATACATCAATAACCTCATCCCCACAGAAGTGTTGATCTATGGCAATGGACATTGAGGATAGCAGAACTAGGCAGGATAAAAGAAATGCACTTATATTTTTTCCTAATGAATTCATTTATTGCAAATTTACGATAGAATATTTTAATAATATGTTAAACTAATTTTAGATTCTTTGTCTTAGCCAAATATTTAATAAACAACATGCATTTTACTAAAAAATAATTTAATTTTATCATTTAAAATTCACAAAAATGAATAGTAAAAAGATAAAAGAATTTGTAACTAATGTAATTTTATCCACTAAGACCACAAGAGAAAAACAACAAGTAATTTGTGATTATCTAAGGAATGAAATAAGTTATTATGATTGGGTTGGTTTTTACTTTAAAAACGGGGATAAAGAAGAATTAAAATTAGCGGAGTTTTCTGGAGAACCAACAGAACATACTACTATACCTTTTGGAAAAGGAATTTGTGGTCAAGTAGCTATCAGCAACCAAAACTTTGTGGTTCAAGATGTAAATGAACAAAGTAATTATATTTCTTGTGGTTGGAAAGTAAAGTCAGAAATTGTAATACCGATTATGGTTAGAAATAAAAATATTGGCCAAATTGATATCGATTCTCATACTTCAAAGCCATTCTCTGAAGCTGATGAGGAATTATTGATGTTTATCTGTAATAAAATAGCCACTTTATATTAAACTGTTCTCAAAAAAAGGAAGAAGTTTGACTTAAAAATCTTGAGTGCATATAAACTTCAAAATCCTTAAAAAATTTTATTCACAATTATAGAATAAGTTTATTCATTTCAAATTAGTTTCTATTGTTTTAGCAACTCACATTTAGTAAATTTGTGTGCTTATAAAGTATTTAAAATGAGCAACCAAAAAATTATCCAATCTGCATTAATATCAGTATTTCACAAAGATGGTTTAAAACCAATTGTGGAGGAGTTACACAAAAATAATGTCACCATTTATTCAACAGGAGGTACTGAAAACTTCATTAAGGAATTAGGAATTCCTGTTACACCTGTGGAAGATGTCACTTCTTATCCCTCAATTTTAGGAGGTAGAGTAAAAACACTACATCCAAAAGTTTTTGGAGGCATCTTAAACAGACAAGACCATCAGGGAGATATCGCAGAGATGAAAGCATATGAAATTCCTCAAATTGATCTAGTTATTGTTGATTTGTACCCATTTGAAAAAACAGTTGCCTCAGGTGCAAGTGAACAAGAAATTGTTGAAAAAATAGACATTGGCGGTATTTCATTAATTAGAGCTTCTGCAAAGAACTTTAAGGATACATTTACCATATCCTCGATGAATCAATATGAGGAATTCTTATCCCTTTATAAAGCTAATAATGGTTCTTCATCATTAGCCGAAAGAAAAAAATTCGCTGCAAAATCATTTAATATTTCATCACATTATGATACGGCAATTTTTAATTATTTTAATGAAGATGAGATTGTTTATAAAGCAAGTGAAACTGTTTCTAAAACTTTACGTTACGGAGAAAACCCTCATCAAAAAGGGTATTTCTTTGGAGATTTAGAAGCTATGTTTGATAAACTTCATGGTAAAGAGTTAAGCTACAATAATCTTCTGGATGTAGACGCTGCTGTAAACTTGATGAATGAATTTATATCCGAGGATCCAACATTTGCTATTTTAAAGCATAATAATGCTTGTGGTTTTGCTCAAAGAGAAACAATTTGCAAGGCTTATGTTGATGCATTAGCTGGTGATCCAGTTTCCGCTTTTGGAGGTGTCTTGATTTCGAATACTAAAATTGATCTAGCTACCGCCACTGAAATTCACCAACTTTTTTGCGAAGTAGTAATAGCACCCTCTTATGATCAAGACGCTCTTACAATTTTAAAAGGCAAAAAGAATAGGGTGATTCTGATTCAAAAAAGTTTTGAATTACCCAAACAAATTGTTAGAACCTCATTAAATGGATTATTAATTCAAGACAAAGATGATAAAACTGATGCTTTAGGAGACTTATCTTATGCAACTAACAACAAACCAACAGACAAAGAATTAGAAGATCTATTATTTGCCTCAAAGATATGTAAGCACACCAAATCAAACACTATTGTGTTAGTTAAAAACAAGCAATTATTGGCTAGCGGAACTGGACAAACTAGTAGAGTTGATGCTTTAAAGCAAGCAATAGAAAAAGCTAAAAATTTTAATTTTAACCTTAAAGGAGCGGCAATGGCTAGTGATGCCTTTTTCCCTTTTCCTGACTGCGTGGAAATTGCTGATAAAGCAGGAATTACAAATGTAATTCAGCCAGGCGGATCGATTAAAGACCAATTAACCATTGATTATTGCAATAAAAATAATGTTTCCATGGTAATGACTGGTACTAGACATTTTAAACATTAAAAATCAACGTAATTACTAGCTTATTTTTATTAGATTTGTAAGTAATCACACACATTTAGAAAATTAATCATTTTTATGGGCTTTTTTGATTTCATGACTGAAGACATTGCCATTGATTTAGGAACGGCAAATACACTTATTATTCATAATGGTAAGGTTGTGATAGATAGCCCATCTATCGTTGCAAGAAATAGAGTTACTGGTAGAATTATTGCCACTGGTAAAGAGGCTAACTTAATGCAGGGTAAAACGCATGAAAATATTAAAACAATTCGCCCATTAAAGGATGGTGTAATTGCAGACTTTCAAGCATCTGAGGAAATGATTAAGGAATTTGTAAAAAAAATTCCTGCTATAAAAAAGAAGCTTTTCCCACCATCACTAAGAATGGTAATTTGTATTCCTTCTGGGATAACAGAAGTTGAAAAAAGAGCGGTACAAGATTCTGCTAGGCATATGAACGCCAAAGAAATATATTTAATATATGAACCAATGGCTGCAGCAATTGGAGTTGGTATCGATATCATGGAGCCTAAAGGAAATATGATTATTGATATAGGTGGTGGAACAACGGAAATTGCAGTAATAGCTCTGGCTGGTATCGTTTGTGATCAGTCTGTAAAGGTGGCAGGAGATTTATTTACTAATGATATTATGTATTATATGAGGACTCAACATAACCTCTATGTTGGAGATACCACAGCTGAAAAAGTAAAAATAAATATTGGTGCAGCTACAGAAGATTTAGACAATCCACCAGAAGATATGTTAGTTCAAGGTAGAGATTTGCTTAGTGGAAAGCCAAAACAAGTACAAGTTTCTTTTAGAGAAATAGCCAAAGCATTAGATAAATCAATTTTAAGAATTGAAGATGCTGTTATGGAAACACTCTCTAAAACCCCTCCAGAATTAGCTGCTGACATTTATAATACAGGAATTTACCTTGCCGGAGGAGGTTCTATGTTGAGAGGTTTAGACAAACGTCTTTCAAGAAAAACAGACTTACCTGTTTACGTTGCTGAAGACCCGCTTAGAGCTGTTGTAAGAGGTACTGGAATAGCCCTGAAAGAATTAGATAAATACAAAAGTGTCTTAATGAAATAATCACAGACATCTTTACTTCTTATGCAACAACTCATCTATTTTATTCAGAAGTATCGGTATTTTTTATTTTTTTTGCTTTTACAATTTATAGCAATTAATTTAGTAATTAATAATCGTAGTTTTCATAAAAGCAAATTTGTAAACTCTGCCAATTCATTCACAGGCGGATTTTATAATAAAATAAATTCTATTACTGATTATTTGCATCTTAATAAAGAAAACCTTTTACTTATAAACGAAAATCTAGTATTAAAAAATAAAGTTGAGAAATTTTCGCAATTGATCGCCGAAATTAAATCAAAAAAGATTGATGATACTACAAGTTTTAAACAAAGATTTTATTTTATTGAGGGTAAAATAGAAAAAAATCAATTTGGAGGAAATTATAACTTTCTAACTATTAATTTAGGGAGAAAAGATAGTATATCAAACGAAATGGCTGTGATTAATTCTAAAGGAATTATAGGTATTACAGAGCATGTATCTAATAATTACTCTCGAGTTCAATCTATTCTAAACAGAAATAGTAAAATTAATGCCCGACTAAAAAACAGCTCATACTTTGGTAGTTTAATGTGGAACGGTATTGATTATAATATTTTACAACTATTAGATATTCCTAGACAAGCAATCATTAAAAGCGGGGATACAATTGTAACTGGCGGTATGTCAACGATTTTTCCTGCAGATATACCGATTGGAAAAGTAATTGATACTGAAGAAGGGTCTTCAATAAAAAGGATTGTAAATATTCAACTTTTTAACGACATGAGTAATCTGAAAAATATTTATGTAATTAAAGATTTTGACAAGCATGAAATAATGAATCTTGAAAACAACCGCAATGAATAAAATACGAGTATTTATTTGGACTGTTTTGATTCTATTTCTCCAAATATTGGTGTTTAATAACATTAATTTTTCAGGTAATATTAATCCATATGTATACATCACATTTATTTTTTTATTTCCCCTAAATAAAAACAGATTCATAATTTTATTTTGTGCTTTTTTATACGGATTAACATTAGATTTTTTCTCTGACACTGGCGGAATACATGCTTCATCTCTATTAATTATAGCATTTCTTCGTTTATATTTTATTAAACTATTTTTTAAAAAAAACAATATTGATTACTTACTATTTGATCTTCATACAGAAACATTTGGACAAGTATTTAATTATGTAGTAACTCTAACTATTATTCACCATTTTATATTGTTTTCACTAGATAATTTTAGTTTTCAAAATATGGGAACAGTTTTATTAAACACCTTATATTCAAGTGTTTTTACTTTAACTCTTTATTTTGCTGGGTCATACATACTAAGAGAAAAACAACTTAATTAACTATGAAAAGGAGTTTTTTGCTATATTTTTTAATTTCTGTAATGGGGATCCTATTTATTGGGAGGCTATTTCAATTACAAATAGTAAAAAGTCGCAACTATAACCCTGTGAAAAATTCTGCTGTAAAAGTTATGTTTGATTTTCCAGAGAGAGGCTACATTTACGATAGAAATGGAGAATTATTAGTAGCTAATCAACTATCATATGATGTAACTATTGTTCCAAATGAGGTGATTCCCTTAGACACTATAGAGCTATGCTCACTATTAAAAATAACCAAAGAAGATTTTTTAAAACGATTTAATAAAGCTGTCAATTATGCACCTTGGCTAGAGTCTGTTTTCCTTAAACAACTTGCTAAGGAAGATTTTGCTTTTCTTCAAGAAAAATTACACAAATTTCAAGGATTTAATATCCAAAAAAGAATCATACGAAATTACCCTATAAAATCTGCAGCAAATATTTTAGGTTACATCAATGAAGTAAACGAAATAGTTGCAAAGAATGATGATTACTATGAGCAAGGAGAGTTAATTGGAAAAGCTGGAGTTGAAGCACAATATGAAAAGGAACTCAGAGGGAAAAAAGGAAAAAAATATTTTAGAAGAGATCGGCTGAATAAAATAATGGGGACTTTTAAAAATGGTATGTACGATTCTTTGTCTGTAAACGGAAAAGATATTACACTAACTATAGATAGTAATCTTCAGCAATATGGAGAGTCATTAATGAAAGGGAAAAGGGGTGGCATCATAGCACTTGAACCCTCTAGCGGTGAGATTCTTGCACTAATAACAGCGCCAAGCTATGATCCTAACATGATGGTAGGACGTTTACGATCTCCTAATTCTGTAAAACTACTTGGTGACACAATTAATAAACCAATGTATGACAGAGGCTTAAAAGGAACTTATGCTCCAGGTTCTCCTTTCAAACTAATTAATGCTTTAATTGGTCTCCAAGAAGGAGTTATAAATGAAAATAGCCGTTTTTATTGTAATGGAGGTTATCGTTACGGAAACCGAAAGAAGGAGTTTATGAAATGTCATTGTGATATTTTTGGAAAACCTATTGAATTACATTCAGCAATTTCAAAATCATGTAACAGTTATTTTGCAAACACCTACAAAAGAATTATTGAAAAAAACAACAACCCAAATGAAGGCATGAATAATTGGAGCTCTCATGTTAGAAGCTTTGGTTTAGGCAATTATTTAGGATATGATCTACCTGAAGGCGATAAAGGATTAATTCCAAATGGAGAATATTATAGCAGAATGTATAAATATAAATGGAATGCCTCAACAAATATTTCAAATGCAATAGGGCAAGGAGAAGTACTAACAACTCCCATACAACTAGCAAATGTTACTGCAGCAATTGCTAATAGAGGGTTTTTCTTTACTCCTCATGTAGTAAAAAATATTGATAATAAAATAATAAGTGATTCCGTTTATATGCACCCAAAACAAACCTCTATTGATAAGGAACATTTTGAACCAATAATTGAAGGGATGCATGAAGTGTTTAAAACTGGAACTGCTAGCTGGGTAAATATTAAGGGTATTGATATTGTTGGTAAGACTGGGACATCAGAAAATTTCATGAAGGTTAACGGAAAAAAAATTAAATTACCAGATCATTCAATTTTAGTTGCATTTGCACCAAAAAACAATCCTAAAATTGCAGTTGCTGTATTTATTGAAAATGGAGGATTTGGTTCTACTGTGGCAGCACCAATAACAAGTCTTTTAATTGAAAAGTATTTAACAGGACAAGTAAAAAGAAAATGGATTGAAGATCGAATGTTAGCCACGGATTTAAGTTCAATTTATCAAAGTCAAATTAAAGAACCCAATAAAGTTGAGGCAGGAACAAAATAATATTTTTTTTGGTATAGATTGGCTCCTAGTATTCTTTTTCATAATACTAGTCGGCTTTGGCTGGATAAATATTTTTGCTGCTACATATTCAGAGGAAAGTATCCAAATTTTTGATTTTTCCACAAAATATAGCAAACAACTTCTATGGATTTTATTGAGTATTCCACTTATTATATTGATTCTCTTTATTAATGCTAAATTTTTTCAACAATTTGCCAGTATTTTTTTCGTCTTGTCATTACTCTCATTAATTGGTTTATTTTTTTTTGGAACAGAAATTAATGGTGCAAGATCATGGTATCGATTCGGAAGTATCGGTATTCAGCCATCAGAATTTGCCAAAGTATTTACTGCACTAGCACTAGCAAAATTATTAAGTGATAGAAAATATAACTTAAGCATAATAAAAAATCAACTCAAAGCTTTTATTATTATTTTTTTACCCTCATTTTTAATTGCTCTTCATGATCCTGGTTCTGCAATTATATATTTAGCGTTCTTTTTTGTTTTAAATAGAGAGGGCTTAACATTAGCATATATTATCCTTGGGTGTACTTCTATACTGTTATTTGTTCTTACCATTTTATTAGGGGTCAAAATAATTATCGGTTATCTTTTTATTTTAATAACCCTATACATGCTATATAGCATCTATAGAAATAAACGTTTTTTAAAGTTTAATTGGACCAAGATTTTAGGGATGTACTTAATTTCTTTCCTTTTTATTTTTTCTGCAGATTATTCATATAATCATGTTTTAAAAAAACACCAAAGAGATAGATTTGAGGTAATACTTGGAAAAACATCCGATACAAAACAAATTGGTTATAATTCAAATCAATCCATGCAAACTATTAGTTCAGGAAAATTTTGGGGGAAAGGATTTCTAGAGGGCGACAAAACCAAAGGAGACTTTGTTCCTGCTCAAGACACAGATTATATATTTAGTGTTGTTGGTGAAGAATGGGGATTTATTGGGTCAAGCCTTTTAATTCTTGTTTTCATATCGCTTCTTTTTAGAATAATCTACAGAGCAGAAAAACATGCTAATAAATTTGGAAGAATATATGGATATGGTGTTGCTTCAATTTTATTTTTTCACTTAATAGTAAATATAGGAATGGTTATTGGTCTCATACCTACTGTTGGCATACCACTACCATTCCTAAGTTACGGAGGATCCTCTCTTTGGGGTTTTACTTTATTACTATTTATTTTTATAAAATTAGATGCTCAAAAAAGTTACGATTGGTAAATAACTTTTGATAAGCCAAAAAAAAGCGCTCTGATGGTATCAGAGCGCTTTTTATTATTTTGTAGTCTATACGATTAAAGTGTAGCTACTTGTTTTGTTAATTTAGACTTTAAATTAGCTGCTTTGTTTTTATGGATAATATTGTTTTTAGCTAGCTTATCTAACATAGAAGTTACCTTTAACAACATTCCTTCTGCCTCTTTCTTATCAGAGGATGCACGGAGGTCTCTAACAGCATTACGAGTAGTTTTATGCTGATGTTTGTTACGTAACCTCTTAGTTTCGTTACTTCTTATTCTTTTTAATGCTGACTTATGATTTGCCATTTCTGTTATGTTTTTTTTAATAAAACTTGTAGTCCGTACGGGAATCGAACCCGTGTTACCAGGATGAAAACCTGGCGTCCTAACCCCTAGACGAACGGACCAATTGCAATCTTGTAAAAATTTTATCCCGATTGCGGATGCAAATATACAACGTTTTTAAATTTGTACAATATTTTTTTACAAAATTTAATATGCCTTTGCAAACAGGACTTTTCTTAATGATTTTTCTCCTGTAAAAATACAAGTACCCAACTCTTCTTTGCCTTTATTTGGTATACATCTTATAGTAGCTTTGGTTAGCTCTTTAATCTTATTTTCTGTCTCAATGGTCCCATCCCAGTGAGCAGATACAAAACCACCTTTACTCTCTATAACTTCCTCAAACTCTTTGAAAGAATTTACCTCAGTAATATGATCATTCCTGAAAGAAAGCGCTCTATTAAATAAATTTTGTTGAATTTCTTCAAGAAGCTCACAAATATATTCTGATAGTTGATCTTGAGAGATTGTTTGTTTTTCCAGGGTATCTCTTCTAGCTACCTCTGCAGTATTATTTTCCATATCTCTATTGCCAATTGCAATTCTCACAGGAACCCCTTTTAACTCATATTCTGCAAATTTAGCACCAGGTCTAAAGGTATCTCTGTCATCAAACTTTACTGAAATATTCTTTTCTCTGAGTGACTTCACTATTATTTTTACTTTCTCTGAGATTAATGTTAATTGATCCTCTCCTTTGTAGATTGGAATAATAGCAACCTGAATAGGAGCTAATCTTGGAGGTAATACCAATCCAAGATCATCAGAATGTGTCATTATTAAACCACCTATTAAGCGAGTTGAAACTCCCCAAGAGGTAGCCCAAACATATTCTTGCTTTCCTTCTTTAGAAGTATACTTTACATCAAAAGCTTTAGCAAAATTTTGACCTAAAAAATGTGATGTTCCAGCTTGAAGTGCTTTACCATCTTGCATTAATGCCTCTATGGTGTACGTTTCTTCTGCTCCTGCAAAGCGCTCACTTTCCGACTTAAATCCTTTTACGACTGGCATAGCCATAAATTTTTCCGCAAACTTAGCATATATGTCCTGCATTAGTTTGGACTCAATGATTGCCTCATTTTTAGTTGCATGAGCTGTGTGTCCCTCTTGCCATAAAAATTCAGCAGTTCTCAAAAACAATCTTGTTCTCATTTCCCAACGAACAACATTGGCCCATTGATTAATCAATAATGGTAAATCTCTGTAAGATTGAATCCATCCTTTATATGTATTCCAAATAATTGCCTCTGAGGTAGGTCTAACTATTAGCTCTTCTTCTAATTTCGCTTCAGGGTCAACACGAAGTTTTCCCTCTTTTTCAGGATCATTTTGTAATCTATAATGAGTAACAACAGCACACTCTTTCGCAAAACCCTCAGCATTTTTTTCCTCTGCTTCAAATAAACTCTTAGGAACAAATAAAGGAAAATAGGCATTCTGATGACCTGTTTCCTTAAACATCCTATCAAGTTCTTTCTGCATGTTTTCCCAAATAGCAAATCCATAAGGTTTGATCACCATACATCCTCTTACAGCTGAATTCTCAGCCAAATCGGCTTTAACAATAATTTCGTTATACCATTTTGAATAATCTTCCGCTCTTTTAGTTAACTTCTTACTCATAATTTTGCGTTTGGCATGGATGTTGTTAAATTATTGTTATTATAATTATTGTAAATTTGTTAAAAGGTAAAAATACGAAAGCAAAACTAAAGCATTTTAAGCACAGTGAATAAAAAAAAATATGCTTTTTTAATTACTATTTTATTTTTTTACTACTAAAAAAAATCATTATGAAACCAAACTGCTACTTCAAATCAGCTAAGTTACCTTTAACAATTTTTCTATTATTTATTCTTCTTTCGTCATGTACTGTCTATCAAAATGTTCCTGATAATGATGGTATTTATACAAAAGAAATTAAAAGAACAAGAGTCATTGTTGAGAATAGTAAAGAGTATGATGAATATGAAAATAATTATTTCACAAAAGAACTTGAACGTCTAGATGGAATTAATGGAACTGATATTTTTACAGATATTGAAACATATAGCTCAGTAGATAACAATATAAATAATTCCTCAGAAACAAATGAGGGATATATGATAAACAATGCCTGGGGTTACTCAGATAGTGATCAAATAGTAATTAATCTTGACCTGAGAAGTACTGGTTTTGGGTGGGATAATTATTTAAATTTTTACAATCCATACTTCAACTATGGTACATTTTCCCCTTTAACCAACAGAGCGTGGAGACTCAGATGGAGATATGGAATAGGCAACTATTCTCCTTGGCATGGATATGGATATTTTCATTCACCTTTTTTCAATCCATTTTTTAATAGTATGTCTGGTTATGGATTTTTCAACTGGAGAAATTATTATGGCAATAGATATGCGAATAATGGATTTAGAAATTATAACTATGGTAGAAGAAATTACTCATATAACACCTCAAACACTAGGAATTACATTAATTCTAGAAGTATAAATAGCAGCAATAGAAGGGTCAATTTCACTAATGGAAGATCAAAAAGGACTGCTAATAACATTAATGTAGATAAATTAGCCAGCAGACTAAAACTTGATAAGAGTAAGGTCAAAGTTTATAACAATGCGAAAGAATTTACTGCTGGAATGAAAAAAACTAGAAATATTGGCAGAAAAAATTCTTCTGTTCGCTCTAACAGTTCAACCAAAAGACCAAGCTATAAATCTAGATCCTCAAGGGGTAAAAGTAATTATTCTCCAAGAACTAGAAGTAATAACTCATCGAGAAGTTCCTCAATTAGAAGAGGTAGTTCATCTAACAGAAGCAGTTCTTCAAGAAGCAGTAGCTCGTCTAAGAGTAGCTCATCTAAAAGAAGAGGGTAAACTGTAAAATCAAATTTTTATGAGAAAAATAATTTTTTTTGTGGCTTTTGCCGCTCTAAGCTGTGTGTCTAATTCTCAGTCATTAGGTTATCAAAATTTATCATTAATGTTTTCAAGGAATGACAGAAATGGGAGTGCCAGGTTTGTTGCTATGGGTGGTGCTTTTGGAGCTATCGGTGGAGATGTAACCTCAATGATAATTAACCCTGCTGGAATATCAGTGTTTAACGGTAATAATGCGTCTTTAGCTTTTCAAGCACGTAATACCAATTATCTAACAACCTATTACAATAATTCATTAACAACAGAAGAAGATTTTTTCAAAGTAACAAATGCAGGTATTGTTTTAACTTTTGAGAATAATTTCAATAATAAATGGTCTAAATTAGCTATGGGTGTAAATTATAGAATTTCTGCTGATTTTGAAGATAGATTTTTTGCTAAAGGGAACAGTGGTTTTTCTTCATTTGACAGATTTCCTCTAGATACTAATGAAAATCCCATAATTTACAATATTTCAGAAGATCAAGAATTATCTAACTATTATAATGGTGAAGTTTCTGAATTAAATTTTGCATTTTCTGGTGTTTATGAAGAAAAGTTACATGTTGGAGCTGGCTTAAATTTTTATGATATTAGTTTTAGTCAGCAAACAATTCTAAGAGAGACAAACAATGACGGAAACGACAACATATTAAATTCAAGATTTTATCAAGAAAATTTTACTAATGGTGTTGGTTTTTCTCTAAGTACAGGTTTCATTTATAAACCAACAAATACTTTTCGTTTTGGTCTAAGTTATCAATCACCCACTTGGTTTACAGAAATAATAGAAAATACCAACATTATAAATAACGATGGGTTTTTTGGTGATACTGAAATAGAAGTAAGTAATAGTGATGTAATTTATGATAATACTTTTGATGGTAATTTACCTATTCAAGAACTACTTTATAAGTTAAGAACACCAAGTAAAATAACCGCAAGTACTGCAATTATTTTTGGAAAAATTGGATTGATAAGTTTTGACTATTCAACCAATAATTACAAAGGTTTATATTTATCTGGTGACGATTTTTCACAAGAAAATTTATTTTTTGACAATCTACTTAGAAGAGCTGATGCAATGCGTTTCGGTACAGAATGGAGAATTAACAATCTTAGTGTTCGAGGTGGCTATGTATTCGAACAAAGCCCATTCATAAATTCAATTTCTTCAGATAACCTAGAGAGCTATTCCTTAGGTCTTGGATATAACTTCGGAACTGTAAAATTAAATTTATCCTACAGAAAAAGTAATAAAACTGATCAATATGACTTTTATCCTCAATACAATGAGGTTGAAGCCACTCAACTAAACATAAACAATACTATTATTACAATTGGATTTTCAGCAAATATTTAAATAAAAAATCATTTTTTTCAAGAATAATTCTTTCATTTTTACAACCTTATTTATTTTTATTTAACATATCTATTCATTTTTTTTGCAGTAATTTTGCAATTCATTTTCTAATATTTTAAAAATGAGTTCACAAAAAATTACGATTCAATCAACCAACAATAAAAATATTTTAAAATTTGTAAGTACTGAAATTTTAATCAATGGAGGAAGCTATGAATATAATAATATTGATGATGCGAAAAACTCTCCTCTAGCTCAACAATTATTCTACTTACCTTTTGTAAAAAAAGTATTTATTACTGCAAATTTTATTGCAATTCAAAGATTTGATATAGTTGAATGGAGTGATGTTCAAGAAGAAGTTAGAGAACAAATCGAAGCCTATTTAATTGCTGGTGATATTGCTGTAACCGAAACTAGTAGCTCAAGAAAAAAAGAACCTATCGAGGTCTATGCAGAGGCAACTCCTAACCCATCTACTATGAAGTTTGGGACAAATAAGTCTCTAACTAATACAGATGTTGAGTACATAAACATTGAAGAAGCAAGTAAATCTTCTCCTTTAGCAAAAGCTCTTTTTGGATTTTCATTTGTAAAAGAAGTTTTTATATCTGAAAATTACATTTCCATTACAAAATTTGATATTGTAGAATGGAATGATATATACTCGGAAATAAGAAGCTTTATTAGTTCATATCTTCAAGAAAATAAGATAATTATTAAAGAACTCCCTAAATCAAATAGTACAACTAATAAACCTAAAGAAAAAGTTGATGATATCATCAACTTTGAGGGAACTTCAGCAAAAATTGTAGCTATTTTAGATGAATATATTCGTCCTGCAGTAGCATCAGATGGAGGAAATATAGCATTTAAATCTTATAATGAGGAAACTAAGATTGTAAAGGTTGTATTACAAGGGGCTTGTAGTGGATGTCCCTCCTCTACCATTACTTTGAAAAATGGAATAGAAACAATGTTACAAGAAATGCTTCCAAATGAAATTAGTCAGGTGGTAGCTATTAATGGATAATTAAAATTGAAAATCTATCTAGAGATTTAAAATGTCAAAAATAATAAAACCATACAAAGACTCCGCATTAGGTAAAAAAGATCAAGTAGCAACAATGTTTAATAACATTTCAAAAAACTATGATGATTTAAATAGGGTCATTTCTTTTGGAATAGATATTAGCTGGAGGAAGAAAGTGGTTCAGATTGTTTCTAAAAACAATCCACAACAAATTTTAGATATTGCTACAGGGACAGGAGATCTAGCATTAATGATGTCTACTCTAGCCCCAGAAAAAATTATTGGACTTGATATCTCTGAAGGAATGCTTTCAGTAGGGAAAGAAAAAATTTCTAAAGCTCAATTAAATGACAAAATAGAAATGGTTGTAGGTGATTCTGAAGATATTCGATATGCAGACAATACATTTGATGCAATCACAGTTTCATTTGGGGTTAGAAATTTTGCGAATTTAGACAAAGGATTAGGAGAAATTAGACGAGTTTTAAAACCTGGGGGAATACTAGTTATTCTTGAAACATCAAACCCAACAAAATTTCCCTTTAAACAAGGATATAAGTTTTACACCTCTTTTATTTTACCTGTTATTGGTAAACTTTTTTCAAAAGACAAAATAGCATATTCATATCTTAGTGAATCGGCAAATTTTTTCCCTTTTGGAGAAGCCTTCAACAATATTTTAAAAAAAAATGGGTTTATTAATACAACCCATACACCTGTAACATTTGGAGTAGCTACCATATATTCTGCATCAAAATAATATGAAAAAAATCTTTTTTTTTATAATTTCCTTTTCAATGGTACTGTCTGCATCTTCACAAAAAAGAAGAAATGTTGATAACCTTCCAACCTTTGATGATCCAAAAATTCATTATGGTTTTTATTTAGGTATTAATCAAAATGATTTTAAAGTTAATTACAGACCGAGTAATTTCCCTAATACTATAGTGAAAATAAAACCCACTTTAGGGTTTAACGTTGGATTAATTGCTGATTTTAGAGTTCATAAAAATGTTAATTTACGTTTTGAGCCGGGTTTAATTAGTAATTCAAAAACTATTTATTTTAACAATAGTCCCCCACTAAACACTGAAAGAGATAGTATTCGAGAGATTGGATCAACCTACCTGCATCTACCTTTGGTTTTTAAGTTTAGTTCAGATAGATGGAATAATGTAAGACCATACGTACTTGCTGGTGTATCTTACGATCATAATTTTTCAAGTAATCAAGAAAATTCTGATGATAATTTTAGTGGAGAGTTCAGAATGAAAACAAGTAATTTCATGTACGAACTTGGTGTTGGTGTAGATATATACTTATCCTTTTTTAAGTTTTCTCCTTCAATTAGAGGAGTTTTTGCGATGAATAGAGAATTGATTGACGATAATAACAGCAATAGCCCGTGGACATCACCTATTAATATATTTTCTACACGAGGAGTTTTCTTAAACTTTTCTTTTGAATAATTTTATCTTCGGAACTCGCTCAATAAAATAGCTGATGCTGTGGCTACATTTAGACTCTCCGTTTGTTGAATGGCTCCAAACCTAGGAATTGTGATTTTAGTAGTTACTAGTTGTTTTATCTCATCAGAAATTCCGTTTGCTTCATTACCTAGAACTAACAAAGCAGAATCTGGAAGTTTAGTTTTATATACATCAAGACCATCCATATCTGCAACAAAGATTGGAACTGAAGCATTTTGTAAATATTTTTTTAAATCAAGGTAGGAAACAGCAACTCTGGTTAGTGAACCCATACTAGCTTGAACAACCTTAGAGTTAAAACAATCTACAGTTTCATTTGAACAAACAAGCTGTTCTATACCAAACCAATCACACAAGCGAATAATAGTCCCCAAATTACCAGGATCATTAATACTGTCTAAAACTAGTATTAAACCGCCCATAATTGGATTAATTTGATTAGGTATTTTAAAAATTGCTAGAACTTTATTCGGGTTTTTTAAACTACTTATTTTTTTTAATTCTTGATCTGTAACTTTAATAAATTTATTGGTAGATGAAAAATTTGTATCTGAAGAAAATACTATATCTAGTTCATATGATGAATTTAAAAACTCTTGAACAACTTTAACACCCTCAACAACAAACAATTTATGCTTTTGTCGATACTTTTTCTGTGATAAACTTGTTATAAGTTTGATATGATTTTTAGATAAACTCATTAATTATATTATTTTTTTTCACTAAAAAAACATAAAACATTAAAACTGATACTTCTGTATAAGCTTTAGATAAGTTTTTTATCTTAATATAGTAATCAAAAGTAGTATTTTTGAGTTTATATTGCGAATACGTTTCATGAAAAAAATCTTTATTTTATTTTTTTTGACATTGTTCTTGTCCAGTTGTAGCTCAATAAAAAGAGTTGGAGAGGACGACTTATTATTAAAACAAAATACTATTGTTGTAGATGAAAAGAAAAATACGAATTCAGATCTTAACGAATTATTAGTTCAAAAACCTAACATTAAAACATTAGGTCTCCCACTTTCCTTATATTTCTATAATTTGGGTGATAAGAACAAGCCTAATACTATAAAGGAATGGGGTATTAAAAAACCTAAAACTTATAATTTTATTAAAAATGTTTTTTCAGAAAAACAAAGTATTTCTTATGCTAACAGCATGATTGGTCTTAATAATTGGTTTTTAAAAAATGGTCAAGCACCTGTTATTATTAAAGATGAGAAGATTACTAAAACAATTAATAATCTAACAGCCTATCACAAAAATAATGGGTATTTTAGGGTAAAAGCACAATCTAATATTGAAGTTAAAAAAAATAAAAAAGCAATTGTAAACTATACCATAGATAAAGGAAGGCCAACTTTTTTAGATAGCATAATAACAAATATAAAATCACCAGTTTTAGATTCATTATACCAATCTCAAAAATCGTTATCCTTTTTAAAAAAAGGAGATCAATTTAAAGAAGATAACTTTATTAAAGAGGCTTCAAGAATAACAAATCTTTATCGAAATAATGGAATTTATCACTTCACAGAAAATGATTTAGGATACTACAATATAGATTCAGCTTTTACAAATAGCTACAAAACAAATGTAGACCTTGTTATTTTTGATAAAAAAAGAGTTGTAAAGAAAAATGGAGACTATGAGTTAAAATTATTTGATATCCTAAAGCTCAGAAAAATTAATGTGTATACAGACTATTCTTTTAATAAAAAGAATAATCCATATCTAGACTCTATAAACTATGAAGGAATTACTTTTCGTGCTCATAAAAAAATAAAGTACAATCCTAGGTTATTATCAGAATCAATTTTTATTAGACCTAATCAAGTTTATGCAGACTCAACTAGAAACCTCACTAGAAAACACTTAAAATCATTGAGAAATTTTAAGATTACAAACATACAATATGAAACAATTAAAGATAATAACAAGCAACTTGATGTAAATGTTTTTCTTACTCCTTTAGATAAATTTAGTTTAGATCTAGAAACAGAACTAACTCACTCTAACATTAGAGATCTAGGGGTTTCTGGTAAGTTTTCATTTATTAATAGAAATATTTTTAGAGGTGCAGAAATTTTTAAATTATCTTTTCTTAGCTCATTCTTTAATGCATCTCAAGATGCCAATAAAGAAGGTAGTTTTTTCAACTCATGGGAAATTGGAGCTGATATGTCTTTAGAAATACCTCGTTTTGTAGCACCTTTTGGTTTAGGAAAATTAGTCCCTAAACGAATGTCTCCCAGAACAATGTTTACATTAGGGACTAGTATCCAACAAAATATTGGTTTGGATAGAGAAACCGTTACTGCCTTAATTGATTATAAGTGGCAGTACAATGATAAAAAAACAATACAACTAGATGTTTTTAATACACAATATGTAAGAAACTTAAGAATTGGTAATTATTTTGATATTTATAACTCTGAATACATAAAACTTAATTCTATTGCAAAAATATTTTTCGGTGATCCTAATTATACATTAGAACGGCAAGGTGAAACCGTCTCATTTATGAAAACTGTTTTTAATGACGATGAATTTCAAACAAGTAATCCTGATCAATATAGAAATAATTTAAATATTTTAGATAGATATAATATAATCACATCAGATTTCTTAATTCCTACAATTGCTTATTCCTTTACTTTTAATAATCAAAGTGATTTTAGAGATAATAATTTTTCTTTCTTTAAAGTTAGAGTAGCAAACTCGGGAAATATTGGGGGGTTATTATCTAATAAAAAAGACAGTAATAATAGAAAGACCATTTTTAATATTCCGTTAGCACAATATTTTAAAACAGATATTGAATACAAAAAGTTTTGGGAGGTGAATAATAATTCTGTAATTGGCTTTAGAAGTTTTATTGGAGCTATCATACCCTATGACAATTCGGCTATTCCATTTACCAAAAGTTATTTTGCTGGAGGCTCAAACGACATTAGAGCTTGGCAAACATACGATCTAGGACCTGGTAGTCGAAATTCTGGTTTGGAATACAATATTGGTAGTTTAAAGTTTTTAACAAGTGCAGAATATAGATTTGATTTATTTGGCAGCTTAAAAGGAGCATTATTTATGGATGCTGGTAATATATGGGACATCACTAACTCAATTTTTGCTGAGGAAAAAGCAACTTTTAACGGATTTAAATCAATAAAAGATATTGCTGTAGGTTCTGGATTTGGATTACGGTATGATTTTAGTTTTTTAGTCTTTAGACTAGACTTAGGGTTTAAAATGCATGAACCCTATTTAGAAAATAACAAGTGGTTTAGAAATTATAACTTTTCTAATGCAGTTTATAACATAGGAATAAATTATCCTTTCTAAAAAAATTAATTTTACCTACAACGATTTCGATGATTTTTAAGGTTATCAGCCTCAAAATCTTACTCTTGTATGTATATTTTGATTACTTTTGACCCTCAATTTTCAATCACTAAATTCAACATAAATGGGTCATCATGTTAAACCAGGCGTTGCAACTGGTAAAGAAGTTCAAGCTATTTTTAACCTAGCCAAAGAAAAATCATTTGCTTTACCAGCAGTAAATGTAGTAGGCTCAAACACTATAAATGCTGTACTAGAAACTGCAAGAGATTTAAACGCTCCTGTAATTATTCAGTTTTCAAATGGAGGTGCTCAATTTAATGCAGGTAAAGGACTATCAAATGAAAATCAAAAATCAGCAATAGCTGGTGGTGTTGCAGGTGCAAAGCATATTCACTTATTAGCAGAAGCATATGGAGTTCCTGTAATTTTACATACAGACCATTGTGCAAAAAAGTTATTACCATGGATTGACGGTTTATTAGATGCGAGTGAAGAACATTTTGCTGCAACAGGAAAGCCTCTTTATAGTTCTCACATGATTGATTTATCAGAGGAGCCTATTGAAGAAAATATAGAAATATGCAAAAAATATTTAGCGCGTATGTCTAAAATGGGAATGACCTTAGAAATAGAATTAGGAATTACTGGTGGAGAAGAAGATGGTGTTGATAATTCTGATGTTGATGTCTCAAAACTTTATACTCAACCAGAGGAGGTAGCTTATGCTTATGAAGAACTAATGAAAGTTAGTCCTCAATTTACAATAGCAGCTGCATTTGGAAATGTTCATGGTGTTTACAAACCTGGAAATGTGAAATTAACCCCTAAAATTTTAAAAAATTCACAAGAATATGTTTCTGAAAAATTCAATCTGCCTCATAATACAATTGATTTTGTATTTCATGGTGGTTCTGGATCTACACTAGAAGAAATTAGAGAATCTATAGGGTATGGTGTTATAAAAATGAATATAGATACCGATTTACAATTTGCATTCACTGAGGGGATTAGAGATTATATGCAAGGGAAAGCAGCGTACCTAGCTAATCAAATTGGAAATCCTGATGGAGCAGATCAACCTAATAAAAAACATTATGACCCAAGAAAATGGCTTCGTGAGGGAGAGGTTACTTTTAAGAGTCGATTAAAAAAAGCATTTGAAGATTTAAATAATATAAATACTCTCTAAATAGAGAATATTTTTAATTTACTAAAAGTTTAATAGAACACAAGATTGAATTAGTATAATCTTGTTTTCTATTAGACTTTTCTTTTTTGTTAGAAAATTAAATATTAATCCACTAGATTTGTAAACTTAGTTTTTGAATTAAATTTATTTAAATTTATCATTACTTAACAGACAACTAACTTTTAGTATATGGCTTGGTTTAAAAGAAAAGAAAAAGGAATTAATACTCCTACAGAAGCAAAAAAAGACACTCCCAAAGGATTGTGGTACAAAACTCCCAGCGGTAAAATAATTGACACTGAAGAGTTAAAGCGAAATTTATATGTAAGCCCAGAGGATGGATATCACGTTAGAATAGGAAGTAAGGAATACTTTGAATTACTATTTGACGATAACAAGTTCAAAGAATTAAATACTAAAATTACGGCCAAAGATCCGCTTAAGTTTGAAGACACAAAAAAATATCCTGATCGGTTAAAAGCTGCCCAAGAAAAAACAAATTTAAAAGACGCCGTACGAACAGCTGTAGGAAAATCTTTAGGAAAAGATATCGTTATAGCAGTAATGGACTTTTCTTTCATTGGTGGATCTATGGGAAGTGTTGTTGGTGAAAAAATATCAAGAGCAATTGAATATTCTATTCAAAATAAGCTTCCCTTTTTAATGGTCTCAAAATCTGGAGGAGCTAGAATGATGGAAGCTTCTTTATCATTAATGCAGCTAGTTAAAACCTCTGCAAAATTAGCTCAACTTGCTGAAGCTAAAATTCCATACATATCATTATGTACAGATCCAACCACAGGAGGAACAACTGCCTCTTTTGCTATGTTGGGGGATATAAACATTGCAGAACCTAATGCTTTGATAGCCTTTGCTGGCCCTAGAGTAGTAAGAGATACTACTGGAAAAGATTTGCCAGAAGGTTTTCAACGCTCAGAGTTTGTTTTAGAACACGGTTTTTTAGATGGTATCTATGAAAGAAAAGACCTAAAACAACAAATTAATCTTTACATAGATCTCATACAAAATCAACCTATTAGAGCATAAAATAGTTGTTATTTTCATACTAGTATTCAATAGATTACAACGTATTTCTCACTAAATTCATCTAAACTTATTTTGTAGGTTACCTTATAAAATAATTGTACATTTGCAACTTCAATGAAAAAATCATTGATGTACATAAAAATCATTTAAATAATATTGGCATGTATTTAACAAAAGAAGTAAAAGAAACAATCTTCGAAAAACACGGTAACAGTAAAACTAACACCGGTTCTGCCGAAGGACAAATTGCGTTATTTACGCACAGAA
>JABAZK010000167.1 GCA_018608485.1 Flavobacteriaceae bacterium
ATGTTACTTCTGGTCATTATGAAAAATATGGAGAAGACAGCTTTCAATCCATAAAGACTCCTAGAATGGATGAAGAGTTTTTATTGAAGCCAATGAACTGTCCTCATCATTGTGAAGTATATAATTTTAAGCCTTACTCATACAAAGATTTACCTAAACGTTTTGCAGAGTTTGGTACTGTGTACAGGTATGAACAAAGTGGAGAACTACATGGTTTAACTCGTGTAAGAGGATTTACTCAAGATGATGCTCATATATTTTGTACTCCAGAGCAACTTGACGAAGAATTTAAAAATGTTATTGACTTAGTTTTATATGTTTTTGGATCGCTTGGATTCGAGGATTTTACTGCACAGGTATCGATAAGGGATAAAGAAAATCCTGACAAATATATTGGGGAACCAAAAACATGGGATATTGCAGAAAATGCAATTATTAGTGCCGCTTCAGATAAGGGATTAAATTATGTAATTGAAGAAGGTGAAGCTGCTTTTTATGGTCCTAAATTGGACTTTATGGTTAAAGATGCTTTGGGTCGAAGTTGGCAACTTGGAACTATCCAAGTTGACTATAATTTACCTGAACGTTTTGATTTAACTTATAAAGGAGCAGATAATCAACTTCATAGACCTGTTATGATTCATAGAGCTCCTTTTGGTTCTATGGAACGTTTTATCGCTGTTTTACTAGAACATACAGGAGGAAACTTCCCTTTATGGCTAATGCCAGAACAAGTTATCATCCTACCAATCAGCGATAAATATCAAATATATACCGAAAAAGTTTTACATTTGTTGGAAAATTCCGAAATTCGCGCGCTCGTTGATAATCGGAGTGAGAAAACTGGTAGAAAAATCAGGGATGCAGAAGTGAGTAAGATACCGTTTATGCTAATAGTTGGTGAGAAGGAAGAAAATGAAGGAACAGTATCGGTGAGAAGGCATGGTGAGGGTGATAAAGGAACTTACAGCATTGAAGATTTTATTGCTTTAATTAAGAAAGAAATAGAGAAAACAGTAATACCGTTTCATAATTAGTAACAACACCTGTTAAATCAGGATTAAATTTATAAGTCATAGCAATCAGGAGAAAAAGGTCTAGAGGACCAGCAAGAGTAATTAAAGAGGATCAACACAGAATTAACGATAGAATACGTTATGTTGATGAAGTAAGGATCGTAGGAGACAATGTTAATGTAGATGTTTATCCATTGGCAACAGCCAAACAAATGGCTAAAGATTTAGGGTTAGATTTGGTTGAAATATCACCAAAAGCAGTTCCTCCTGTGTGTAAAATCATTGATTATCAAAAATTCTTGTACGAGCAGAAGAAACGAGACAAAGCCATGAAGTCTAAAGCGACTAAGGTAATTATAAAAGAGATTCGTTTTGGACCGCAGACAGATGAGCATGATTATGAATTTAAAAAGAAACATGCTATAAAGTTTTTACAGGATGGAGCAAAATTAAAAGCATTTGTGTTTTTTAAAGGTAGATCTATCATTTTTAAAGAACAAGGTCAGATCCTTTTATTAAAATTAGCTCAAGAATTAGAAGAATACGGTAAAGTAGAGCAGTTACCAAAATTAGAGGGTAAACGTATGATTATGTTTATAGCTCCAAAAAAAGTAAAATAAAAAATACTGTACAGAAGTGCAGAAAAGATAATAAGCGAAAATAAAAACGAAGGAGAGATGCCTAAAATGAAAACCAAATCTAGTGCCAAGAAACGTTTTAAGTTAACTGGTTCTGGTAAAATCAAAAGAAAGCATGCGTTTAAAAGTCACATCTTAACAAAGAAGTCTAAAAAACGTAAACTTAAATTAACTCATGATACTTTAGTACACAAGTCTGATGAGCCAAACATTAAAAAACAATTAGCTTTAAAATAAGCTTTGTTTAGGGAATTAATTAATAACCATGGAGTTAGGCTCAATAAAGTGTTTGTTTAAACCGCCTACTACAAAAACAATTTAAATTATGCCAAGATCAGTAAATTCAGTAGCCTCAAGAAAAAGAAGAAAAAAAATCTTGAAGGCAGCAAAAGGTTACTTCGGACGTAGAAAAAATGTCTATACAGTAGCAAAAAATGCGGTTGAAAAAGCAATGTCATATGCTTACAGAGACCGAAAAAACAATAAGAGAAACTTCCGTTCATTGTGGGTTATGCGTATCAATGCAGGTGCTCGTTTACATGGAATGTCTTACTCTCAGTTTATGGGTAAAATAAAAGCTAATAATATAGATCTAAACCGAAAGGTTTTAGCTGATTTAGCAATGAACAACCCAGAAGCTTTTAAGGCAATTGTTGAGAAAGTAAAATAAATTATAAATTCGCTTATAAGGAAAACCCAAACTTTAAAGTTTGGGTTTTTTTATTATAGTAAACCATCCTTAAAAATCAATTATGAAATCATTGTATCTATTTATTTTTTGTCTGTTAATGTCTGTAAGCACATTTTCACAAAAAGCAGAAAATGACACCTTATCTTTATCAAAACAGTTTGAACAAGTATATAGGAGATCGAGCTCTTACAAAGATTTTAAGGTTATTAGAAAGACAACTTTTCAAAAGTTAAAAAATAATGCACTAGACTCTGTTAAAAGCATTGATGAAAAATTTAAAATTGAGAGTCAAAAAAGTCTAAAACTTGAACAAGAAATTAATAATATTAGTAAGATTCGCCTAGAACAAGATCTTGAATTATCGAAAGCTATTCTAGAAAAAGACACCATTTCTTTTGGTGGATTGAAACTTAAAAAAAACACTTTCAAAATTATTATCTGGAGCATCTTTCTTACATTGATTATCCTCACTTGTTTTTTTGCATATAAACTTAAAGATGGAATTAAAATTACCTCACAGGTAAAAAATGAGCTGACTAAAGTTGAGGAAGAGTTTAATTCTTACAAGAAGAAATCTTTAGTAAGTGATCAAAAGCTAAGACGACAATTACAAGATGAAATTAACAAACAGCGAGGGGTTTAATAGTTAATTCTTTAGTTTTATAAAAAACAGAGCTAGTGAACTCAGTTTTTTTATTGTTAGATACTATCTCCTAGCTCTTTTAACTTTTCTGTATTCTCAGCCAACATGAGTTCGTCTATAATTTTTTGAATATCTCCATTTACAATATTAGACAAGTCGTATAATGTTAGTCCAATTCGATGGTCTGTTACTCTACCTTGTGGGTAATTATAGGTTCTAATTTTT
>JABAZK010000142.1 GCA_018608485.1 Flavobacteriaceae bacterium
ACTACTTGAAAAGGAATTCCTAATTTTTCGGCAACAATTAAAGCATCATTGCTATCTTCTAGCCAAGGACATTCATTTGAGATTGTAACAGAATCATCATGCCAGTTTTTCATAAAAAGTCCAATTACATCATACCCTTGTTCTTTTAATAAATAGGCAGCAACACTACTATCTACCCCTCCAGAAAGACCAACTATTACTCGTTTCATTAGTTTTGTACAAATTGTTCAGCAAATTTACGAAAATGCAAGCGAAGTGAAATAGCTGCCATTGGTTATTATTGTAAAACTGTTACTATAAATTTTATATAAAAACTGTTTACTAATAATTAATTTTGATTGTTTTTTCTAAATTTATTTTCTTCTTTTTTATCTTTTTTTGAAACCTTTTTACCACCTATGTAAAATTCCCATACACCCACTCTTTTACCTTTACTGTATAAACCCTCTTCTTTCAAATCTCCATTAAGATCATAATAATTCCCTTTACCATTCAAAATATCACTAGAATAATTAACTTCTTCTATTAAAACACCCTGATCTGAAAATTTTTTTGAAAATCCGTTTTTCATTCCATTACTATATTCAGTAATTTCTAGGACTTTACCATTGTTGTAATAGTTAATTAATTTACCCTCCAATTTCCCATCCACATAATATTCTTCAGAAAAAAAATTTTGATTTGGAAAAAAATAAATCCACTTCCCTACTCTTTTTTTTCCAATCATAACCCCTTTTGTTCTGAGCTTACCATCTAAATTGAAGTAACTAACTGTTGCTGAATCTGATTTTTTTGAAAACTCTTTTGTGATTGTAGGATGTTTCGATGTAGTAATATCATAATATTTAAAAACACCCACCTCTTTACCATCAATAAAAGTTCCTTCATAACGTATGCGTTTATTCGTGTAGTATTTTTTCCAAATACCTGTTCTTTTATTATCTTTTGTAAGCTTGTTAATATTTTGAGCTTTAGTGGCTATGGTTCCAAAAAAAAAGAGGGAAAAAAGAAGAAAAAAAACAGCTCTTGTTATTGTTATAGGGATTTCATTTTTCATATAGTAAATATAGTTAAATCAAATAAAAACATTAAAAAAGGAATTAGATAATCTAACTAATTGAGTATTTTTGCTTCTTAAGAAATTTTTTGAAAAATGAATATCACAGAACTAAATGCCATTTCTCCAATAGACGGAAGATACCGTAATAAAGTTTCTAAATTAGCTGAATACTTTTCTGAAGAGGCACTTATAAAATATAGAGTTTTAGTAGAAATTGAATACTTCATATCTCTTTGTGAAATCCCACTACCACAATTATCTGAATTTAATTCATCCCTTTATCCTGAATTAAAAAAAGTATACGAGGATTTCAAACCAGAAGACGCTCAAAAAATAAAAGATATTGAAAAAGTAACCAACCATGATGTAAAGGCTGTAGAATATTTTATTAAAGAAAAGTTTGACTTACTAGGCTTAGATAAATACAAAGAATTTATCCATTTTGGGTTAACGTCACAAGACATTAATAATACCGCTATTCCGCTATCAATAAAAGACGCTTTAAACAATGTTTACAGAGTAGAGTTGTCTAATGTTTTAGATAAATTAAATGAACTGTCTATTGAATGGGCAGATGTGTCAATGTTAGCTAGAACTCATGGTCAACCGGCATCGCCAACTCGTTTAGGAAAAGAAATTGAAGTTTTTATAGAAAGAATTAAAGAGCAATTGTCTTTTTTGATTAAAGTTCCAAACGCAGCTAAATTTGGAGGAGCAACTGGTAATTTTAATGCACATAAAGTAGCATATCCAAACATAAACTGGAAAGAATTTGGATCAAACTTTGTTGTTAATAACCTAGGATTACATCATTCTTTTCCCACAACGCAAATTGAACATTATGACCATATGGCCTCTTTATTTGATGTTTTAAAACGAATCAATACTATATTAATTGATTTAGATAGAGACATCTGGACTTATGTAGCCATGGATTATTTTAAACAAAAGATAAAAAAAGGAGAAATTGGGTCATCTGCAATGCCACACAAAGTAAATCCTATTGATTTTGAAAATTCTGAGGGAAATTTAGGGATAGCAAATGCAATTTTTGAACACCTTTCTAGAAAGCTACCTGTATCTAGAATGCAACGAGATTTAACTGACAGCACTGTTTTAAGAAATATAGGAGTACCATTTGGTCATACATTAATAGCATTTGCCTCAACTCTAAAGGGGTTAAATAAACTTTTATTGAATGAAAATAAATTTAAAGAAGATTTAGATAATAATTGGGCAGTTGTTGCGGAGGCAATTCAAACTATTTTAAGAAGAGAAGGCTACCCAAATCCGTATGAAGCACTCAAAGGACTCACAAGAACCAACGAGAAAATTAATCAGGATTCTATTGCAAATTTTATAGAGGAATTGAAAGTTACCGATGAAATAAAATTAGAATTAAAAAGGATTACCCCATCAAATTATACTGGAATCTAATGAAAAAAAATCAGCGTTATAAGACCTTTAGAAATGTTTTATTTTTATGCGGGCTAATGTTTTTACTATCCTGTTCATCCAACAAAAACAATGACGCTTCTAGGTTTAAAACAGGTATCTTTGAAATCCCTGCTGGCAAAGGTTATAGTAAAACTATAGTAACTAGAACAGATAGTCTTCAAATCGAGGAATACACAAAATTTACAGAAGTATCAACTGATTCTGGTGTTTTTAAAAAAGAAAATATAATTATTGATACTTTATACATAAAATGGAAAAATAATTTTTTTTACACTTTAAAAATGAAGTCACCTAAGACAGACTTAGATAATGATCCTATTTTTGTTCAAATTAATAAAATAACTGAAAATTCATATGACTTTACTGCCAAAATAGGATTTTCAGAATTTAAACAAAAAGGTACTTTTTATAAAATAAAATAAAAAATGGAGCTTTTTTTAAACATGGATGTATGGTTAGCATTGCTTACATTAACTTTTTTAGAAATTATTTTAGGCATAGATAATATAGTTTTTATATCAATATCTGCCAACAAGCTACCTAAAGAACAACAAAAGAAAGCAACATTCTTGGGCTTATCATTAGCAATGATTACTCGTATTTTATTACTTTTTAGTGTTTCTTTCTTGATTGAATTAAAAGATCCATTTATAATAATTAACAATTCTTGGTTAGAAACTGGAATAACTG
>JABAZK010000088.1 GCA_018608485.1 Flavobacteriaceae bacterium
ATTTCTCTACAACTTCATAACACATCTTACCTATTTCTTTTTAAGAATCTATGCGGTTTTTAATAAAAAAATGAAATTATTTGTAAGTGGTAGAGAAGAATCTTTTCAGCACCTTTCTTCAATTAAAAAATCAGACCGAACAATTTGGTTCCATGTTGCCTCGTTAGGTGAATTTGAACAAGCAATTCCAATAATAGAATCTACGAAAGAGAATTGGCAAGATCATAAAATCATCGTTACTTTTTTTTCACCTTCTGGATATGAAATTAGAAAGAATTCTAAGTTAGCAGATGTTATTTGCTATTTACCTTTTGATACAAAAGCTAACATGAGGAGTTTTGTAGAGTTAGTTCATCCAGAAATTGCCATTATTGTTAAATATGAATTTTGGCCTAATTTACTCAGGCAGCTAAAAAAACAATCTATACCAACAATTTTGGTTTCAGGTATTTTTAGAAAAAATCAGATATTTTTTAAGTCTACAGGGAAATGGATGCGCAAGTCTTTGACTGCATTTCATCATTTTTTTGTTCAGGATAGTTCCTCAATGGACCTATTGGAATCGATAAATTTTAATACTGTTTCCATAACAGGAGATACGCGCTTTGATCGTGTTTCAAAAATTTTAGAACAAGACAATACTTTGCCATTTATATCAGAATTTAAAAATAATCAATATACTGTTGTTGCAGGTAGTACTTGGAATGAAGGCGAAGATTTCTTGGTAAATTATATTAATAAATCTAAAGATGAAAAATTTATTATAGCACCCCACACTATTAACCCTAATTCTATTTTGAAACTAAAAGAATCACTAAAAAAAGAAACCATTTTATATTCTGAGAAAGAGGGGAAGAACCTCTCAGAATACACTGTATTTATTATAGATACCATAGGCTTATTAACAAAAATATATTCTTATGCGGATGCTGCATATGTAGGAGGAGGATTTAGAACAGGGTTGCATAATATATTAGAACCAGCCACATTTGGTATTCCTATTGTTATTGGTTCAGAATATTCTAAGTTTAAAGAAGCATTAGACTTGGTTAACTTGAAAGGGTGTATTTCTGTTCAAAATCAATCAGCATTTTCAAGTACTTTTAAGATGTTAAAAAATGATGGAAACTATAGAAAGGAAATGAGTAAAGTAAATAAAACGTACATTAAAAAAAATGTTGGAGCTACAGCTCAAATTATGCATTATATTAACAATCAAATAAAATCATAAGTATGGAAATTATTTTACAACCTTGGCCATGGTTTGTTGGAGGCCCTCTCATTGCCCTAACGTTGTTTTTATATTTTTACTTTGGTAAAAATTTTGGAGCATCAACCAATTTTGAAACCTTATGTACAATTGCTGGTGCAGGTAGAGTATCAAGCTATTTTAAAAAAGATTGGAAAGAAAGAGATTTTGCGTTACTTTTTGTGGTAGGATTAATTGTAGGTGGGTTTATTTCTTCAAATTATTTAATACCTGATCAAGCAATAGACTTAAACCCTACAACAATTCAAGAGTTAACAGAGTTAGGGTTTTCAAATCCAGCAAAGGTGTATTTTCCAGACGAAATCTTCAGCGATGAGATAGCTATGTCTTTAAAAGGATTTTTAATTTTAATATTATCTGGAGTCTGTATCGGTTTTGGGACACGTTATGCCGGAGGATGTACATCTGGACATGCTATTACGGGTTTAAGTAATTTTGAAATTCCATCATTATTAGCAGTTATAGGTTTTTTTATTGGTGGTGTTATAGCAGTTTGGTTTTTAATCCCTTTAATTTTTTAGATGATGAAGAATATTAAATTTTTAGTGTTAGGAATCTTTTTTGCAATTGTTTTAAGTAAAGTACAAGCTATTTCATGGTTTCGATTTTATGAAATGTTCAAATTTCAATCATTTCATATGTTTGGAATTATAGGGGGTGCGATTATTGTTTCTGCAATGATTATGCAATTGTTTAAAAGAGGTGTAATTAAGGATATTAATGGGGATAAAATTGTTCCAAAGCAAAAAAAGAAAGGAGTTGTTAGAACATTAGTAGGAGGAACTTTTTTCGGTTTAGGCTGGGGTGTTTCTGGCGCCTGTGCTGCCCCGGTATTTGTTATATTAGGATTCAAATGGTTGCCTGCTTTAATTATTCTTTTAGGAGCTTTAATAGGAGCATTTATATATGGCTTGCTGAGTAAAAAATTACCTAGTTAAATCAAAAAATCTTTGAATATGCAAAAGCAATTGATTGACAATTTTGGAAGACAAATGGATTATATTCGTTTGGCAGTTACAGATCGATGTAATTTACGTTGTCAATATTGTATGCCTGCTCATGGGATAGAAATAGCACCTCGCTCGGATTTATTAACCTTTAAAGAAATGTATCGAATTATTCGTGTACTTACAGAATTAGGGGTTACAAAAATAAGATTAACTGGAGGAGAACCTTTCGTAAGAAAAGATTTTGTTGGTTTTTTAGAAATGTTATCATTTAATGATTTGCTAGAGGCGATAAACATTACAACGAACGGGGCTATGATTGCCAAACATATTCCTGCTCTAGAAAAGATGGATAAAATTAAACATATCAACTTAAGTATTGATAGTTTACAAAAGGAAAAATTTCATCAAATTACACGAAGAGATGTTTTTCCAGAAGTGTATAAAACTTTTGAGGCATTAGAAAAAAGTACACTAAATTTAAAATTAAATGTTGTTGTTCAGCCAGGATTTAATACAGACGAAATTGTTGATTTTGTAGCCTTAACAAAAAATAATAATGTGGCTGTTCGTTTTATTGAAGAAATGCCTTTTAATGGAAAAGGTCAGCGAGAGATGAAAGAAAATTGGAATTATACTCGAATTTTAGAAGAGATAAAAACCAAATTTGATGCGAAGCCTATTGTTTCCGAAAAATCTTCAACCTCAAAGAATTTTAGAGTATACGGGCACAAAGGAACCGTAGGAATCATTCCTGCTTTTACAAGAACCATATGCAATGATTGTAATAGGATTAGAATCACACCCATAGGAACTTTCAAAAACTGTTTGTTTGATGATGGGGTTTTTAACATCAGAGATTTCTTAAGAAATGGAGCCAGTAATA
>JABAZK010000077.1 GCA_018608485.1 Flavobacteriaceae bacterium
TTGTAACGGCGTTTTGAACTTCGTTTGCAGATGCTATGGAAGTATCTATTCCGATTCCCAAATAACCCAACGCCCTACCTAAAGCGGAGGTAAATCCATTCTCTACAAAAGAAGTTTTATTTATGTAACTTGAATCTCTGTATTCTTGTGCGTGTGCCGATACAATAGCCTCTCCATTAGAATCGTATATTGTTACTTTAAAAATACCTTCAGTATCATTAATACTGACAATATCCTCTTTAATTCCAAAGCCTTTAAATTCATTTGTATTTCTAAAATAAATTAATCGCTCATTAACTGTGATGTACTCTTTTCCTTTAATGTTTATTGTTTTCATAAAATTTAAAAATTTAAGGTTAATTCTATTCCGTTCAAATTAAATTCTGCGCCTTGTAATATTGACACTTCATTAATTGTAAAAGATTTCGGATTTTGTAAACGTGATTTTAATGTTGGCATTGTGCAATTTAGCAACCTACAAACATCATAACGCTTTAAATTTAGCCGTTTCATTTCGGCCTTAAAGTTGTTTTCAAACATATTTTCTATTTATTTTGTTACGCAAAAATAAAAAAAAACTTTCAAATAAAAAAATTATTTTTAAAAAAAACCGCCGAGTAACAAAGTTGTTAAACGACGGCTGACAAACAAAACAAAAGAAAAAGTTTAATTTATTATGCTAGTTGTTGGAGTGTCGTCATCATTATTTGGCAAATGCGACGTAACTTGAAACTCTGCATTTTTTAAGTTATAAGTAAGGCCATCAATTATTGTGGATTGTGGATCATAATTATTTGCAGAAAAATAAAACCATATTTTATTGTGAATAGACATCGGCTCCCTTTTTAAGTTTCTAAAAGTTCCAGTATATCTTGTAACATAGTCTCTATAATCATTAGATATATTTTTACCTAAAACATTCATTAAATCAATACTATTTGGTTTAAATGTTGTTGTAGGATTTGCGTCTCTAGTTCTAAAATATCCCGACTTTTGGTCAGGTATTCTAGTAACTTTTTTAATATTTGTATTTATGCCGGTGTTGGTGAGTTTAGATATAAATGTTTGATTTGATTGGTCTGCCGATGTTTTAGTTTGCAATATCTGCATATTATCAAAATACGTTGTATTGTAATCAGAATCTGAACATTTTGTGTTAGATATAATAAATCTAATTGTTGTTGTTGTATCTGTGCCAATATTTAAATCAGTATCGTTTAAAGAAATGTTTAAATCAACCCACTTGTTTGGCGTTACTGTTGTTATTAAATTAGTACCTCCATAAGTTGAAGAAAACTTTCCGGTTGCGGCATCCCAAAAATATCCAACACTTCCTAATGTTGTAAAAATTGAATATTGAAATATTGCTGAAACGTCAGAGTTTTGAGAATTTAAAAAATTAAAATAATATTTTAGCTTACAAGTAAAATCAGAATATTTTACCTCTTGTGGATTAAAAACTTCGGTTTCAAAAGAAAACATTTGTATGAATCCACTAGTTGGCGCAATATCTGTAAACTTTAAAGAACGCCTACCTTTAAAAGATATTTCATCAGTTGCTATTTCTGCGTAATATGGTATGTAGGTGATTTCAAAAGTAGAATTTACTCCAAAAACATCGTCAAAAGGAATTGTCAATATATCTCCAACTAAATATCCTTGTCCTCTGTTTGTAATTACAAAAGATTGAACACCTCCACTTGATATTGTTGCACTTATAATCATACCGGTACCGCTTCCACCCGTTGGCGTGTAGTTTCTTGTGCCATCAGGAAAAAAACCACTACCTGGATTTGTTATCGTAAAACCATATGAAACAGACTGACTTTCTAAAATATTAAAACCATAATCTCCATATTCAAAACCTGAATTATAAAAAGCGTTTTTTGTTTTTAAATAACTTCCAACAATATGAACTTGTGATGCCGGTTGCAAAAATTCTCTTGACAAACTATTTCCGGTTTCTTTTAAATCAGCCTCATTGCTAAAAAGTATTTGTTTGCGTTCGTTTCCTATACTAGCGCCTAAGTAATTGTATTTTCTAAAATCAATATACTCCTTTGAAGTGCTTTCATATTGTGTTTTGATTTTATTTCTAATATTTGTAGGTGTGACTGTTGTTTCTTGTAATTCATTATAAATTAAATCCTTAACGTAATAATCAAATATATTTGTTACCTCAACAATATACCATTTATTATATGATTGATAAATTCGTAAATTAAATTGTTTTAGTAAAAGTTCTAGTTGTTGCTTTGCGTTTAACAATCCATAATCTCCGGTCATTTCATCATAACCAAAATCTAAAGTTGTTATATTTTCAAAATCGCTAGTTGTTACCGGGCCAAATGTTCTGTATTTTATATCAGATGCAATGTAAATATCTAAATCTAAATCTAAGTTTTGAAGTATTTCTGTAATACGCTCTAAATTTGTGATATTTATTGGCGCATTGTTATTGTCATAGCCAATTGTGCCATTGAAATTGTTTAGGGTACCTAATCCATCAAAAGCGTTAAAACTAACCGCAAAAGGCGTTGAAATCATTTTTTCTTTATACCTATCAACAACTAAAAAGCCTGACCAATAAGTTGCCCAAACATCAGCGCCTGAATAGTTGTCAATTAAATTTTCTAAACAACCAATGCTTTCAATATTTCCGCCATCCTCAGAAACCCGATCATTATATTGATTTGATTGTGTTTGCTTATAATAAACCACAACTTTGTATTCTCGTTCGTCGAATTTATAAAAATCATCATAAGAAACGTCGTCAGTAACAAATAGATTTAATTTACATTTTGATCCGATTATTGGATTGTAAAAATCATTTGAAGATTGCCAAGATATTGAAACCGGATTTGCGCCACCTACCATTGGAAGAACGTCTCCGGTATAATCTTTTTTTAATATTTCAACTTTTTTTCCATATCCTAAAACATCGGAAAACTCTAATCTATATTTAACGCCGTATGCCATTTTTTTATTTTAGTAAACTCTTTCCGCAGTTTCGTTTGCTCTCTCTATTGCAATCAATAAATCTTGCCCATCAACTCTAACCTCTCCAGTTACGTTTATGTTTCCGCTTTCTCTACTTTTTC
>JABAZK010000036.1 GCA_018608485.1 Flavobacteriaceae bacterium
TTAAAAGATCCATTTATAATAATTAACAATTCTTGGTTAGAAACTGGAATAACTGGTCAAAGTATCATTCTTCTACTAGGTGGATTATTTTTATTATACAAGAGTACTAGTGAGATTCATCACAAGATGGAAAAAACTACTAATATTAATTCTAATACAAATTCGAAAACAAGTACTTTCTCTAAAATTATTATTCAAATAATTTTAATAGATATTGTTTTCTCTTTTGATTCTATTTTAACTGCAGTGGGAATGACAAACGGAATTGATGGTGCATTAACTATTATGATTTTAGCAATTATTATATCTATGATAATTATGATGGTTTTTGCAAATTCAGTTAGTACTTTTGTAAATAATAATCCTACCATTCAAATGTTAGCACTCTCTTTTTTAATTTTAATAGGTTTCATGTTAATTGCAGAAGGTGCTCATTTATCTCATGTAAGGATTTTTAACAAATCAATTGGTGCAATACCAAAAGGTTATTTGTATTTTGCAATTACTTTTTCCCTAGTAGTAGAGGCGTTAAATATGAAAATCAGAAAAACTAAGAAATCATAAAAAAAATTAGAAAACATAGTATTTTACTTTTAGCATTCCTATTATTTTTACCTGCTAGCATTCAATTAGTACATTCATTTGAAGTACATGAAGAATCTTTCTGTACCTCTGAAGTAGAGAATCATTTTCACCAAAAAGATGTAAAATGTGAATTTTGTCATTTACAAGCAAAGTCAAATGCTATTCTTCCCAATGAACATTCATTCTTTTTAATTAATGAGACTAATCTAAAAAACAATAAAAATTATAAATTTCTTTTTAATCATCAGCAATTATCTTTTTCATTGAGAGGGCCACCTTTTTTTAACTATTAATAATACCCTATTAAAGTTAAAAAATTAAACTAATGTCAAAAAAATATTTTTTGTCTTGTTTATTGTTGTTCGTATGCAACACAATAATAAGCCAAAATTGTAACCTAATATTTAAAGGTGTAATTACAGATTTTCACGATGGTACTCCTATATCAGGAGCCTATATTAAGTTAGAAGGCTCAAAATTATATGGGGTATCAGATAGTGAAGGAGGTTTTGTTATAAAAAATATCTGTACTTCTAAAATTAAGGCAATTGTATCGCATGTATCTTGTGAATCTAAACTTGTCTCTGTAAATTTAAACATCAAGACTTTTACAGATATTCAACTAGAACATCATGTTGAGGAGTTAACTGAGGTAAATATAACCACTAAAGCTAATAAAAAAATTAAAACTGCTCAAGAATCATTTATTAAAAATGAAACTCTTGAAAAATTTAGTTCTTTAAGCTTAGGTGATGCTATCAAAGAGATTCCTGGTGTATCATCAATAAATACTGGTAATTCTATTGTAAAACCAGTTATTAATGGGTTACACAGTAGTAGAGTGTTAATTATGACTAACAATGTTAGATTGCAAGATCAAGAATGGGGAATAGAACACGCTCCAAACATAGATATTAACTCTGCAGGAAGTGTGAGTTTAATTAAAGGAGCAAATGCCTTAGAATATGGTGGTGACGCTATTGGAGGAGTAATAATAGTAAATCCTATTAGAATTTTTGCTAAAGATTCACTTTTTGGTAAAACAATTATTAACGGTCAAAGCAACTCTAAAGGATATGGTTTTAACTCTACTTTTACAAAAACATCTACAAATGGTTGGTATGTTAGTGGTCAAACATCGTACAAAAAATTTGGAGATTTTAATTCTCCTGATTACATATTAACAAATACAGGTAGTGAATCTAGAGCTTTTTCATTATTTACAGGAAGAAAGGAATTTGAACAAGGATATGAATTTTATTATAGTTACTTAAAAAATAAAATTGGTATTTTAAGATCTTCACATATAGGAAATGTTGAAGATTTAGTAGATGGTATAAATTCTAATCAACCAAGAATAATCAATCCCTTTAGTTATGATATTAGTGCGCCAAGACAGGAGATAACTCACCAAATTTTTAAAGGAAAGTATTTTAAGAGGTTTAAAGAATTGGGTAAATTAGATATTCAATATGATTATCAAAGTAATCATAGATTTGAGTTTGATATTAGAAGAGGAGATGACAGAAATGTTGCAGCAATAGATTTAAAGCTTCAAAGTCATACACTTAAATCAACTTTACAATTAGATTCTAAAACAGCTACTAATTTTAAGTTAGGAGTTTTAGCAAGATACCAAGACCATTTTGCAAATCCAGAAACTGGTGTTAGACGTTTAATTCCTGATTATAAAAAATTTGATCTAGGTTTTCATCTAATATCAAATTTTAAACCTACTGACAAAATATTTTTAGACATTGGAGTAAGATATGATTTCAATAGAATTAACGCGAAAAAATTTTATCAGACCTCACGATGGGAAGAAAGAGATTATAATATAGATTTTCAAGAAATAATAATACAAGATTTTGGGACTCAATTACTGGTTAATCCAATTTTTGATTTTCACAATCTCTCTGCATCTTCTGGTATATTTTTTGAGTTAGATGATAAAAATTCTTTGGTTTTTAATTATGGTTTATCAAACAGAGCACCTAATGTTTCAGAGTTGTTTAGTGACGGATTACACCATTCTGCTGCTAGAATTGAATTGGGAGATTTAAGGATAAAGAAAGAAACATCTCATAGAATATCTGGATCCTATAATTACGAAAATAGTAATCTAGAATTTAATGTAGATGGTTTTTTTAATTATATAAATAACTTTATTTACATTGAACCATCTGGGGTAGAAACAACTAATAGAGGTGCATTTCCCGTGTGGAATTATAAACAAATAAATGCATCTCTTTTTGGAGTTGATTTAAACCTTAATTACAATATCACCAGAAGATTTGAATACAATAATAAATCGTCTTTTATCAAAGGAAAAGATATGAGTTCAGACAGGGCTTTAATTGATATTCCTTCATTCAAGACTCTTAATATTGTAAGATATTCAAATAAATCGTGGTCTAACTTTAATGCAGAGATTGAAAGCGAATGGATATTTAGACAAAATGAATATCCTAATAATAATT